>DRPV01000330.1 GCA_011330685.1 Desulfobacterales bacterium | reverse complement strand
GCCAATATTCAAGGGCAAATTATCAGCAATATACAGGCAGGACGATTCATAGGCAAAACTTTTTTTCGCCAAAACAAAGATATAACGTTTTTTCCAGAAAGTTAATCTCACCCCGTAACCGTTCAACAGAGGCAACAAATTACCCTCAACTCGTAAACTGTAACCGTTCAGGAAAGCAAAGACTCCGGATGTGCCCCAGCTTCAGACCTCCTGGTAGCTTCTTCTGCTTCTGCTACCTCAGAAATTATTTAGAGCATGACCTGTCCGTGGCAGTGCCTACTATTCGCAGCCGGCGATTGTCTAATGTGCCAAAGGCCATTGACGATAAAAGTGCCCTGCGGATAAGGAACTCGCCATTTCACTGCGTGGTACCAAATAGCCAAACCCAAACCATTAACCGCCATTTTCACGACAATCATGCCGTTGCTCTCATCAAGCACTGAAATAGGCATATTCAAAACAATGTCTGAGTGTATATCCGGAAATGGTTGTCAGACTGCCTCTATTTCCTCCAACAAAACTTAAGGACAAATGCGGAGATACATATTAAGATCAACGGAGTAAAAAGAAAACATTATTTCATTTATAAAAATACTCGTCGGTATTCTGGCCATCGTCAATCCCCTGGGGGCCATTCCAGTCTTTCTGTCGTTGTGTGGAGAGCAATCACCGAAAGAGGCCAGCGCCATCGCCCGGGTTGCCGCTCTTTCAGTGAACCTGGTTCTTCTTGTATCCACCAGGATCGGCAAACGGCTGGGAATAACCGGCCTCAATATCGCCACCCGTATCATGGGACTCTTGCTTTCCGCAATCGAAATCCAGATGATTGCCGAAGGATTGAAACAACTCTTTCCAGGCTTATCCTGAGGGCAGGTAATCTTAAACGCCATGAAACCTCTTTCCAGGTTCACCATCATCCCTGCCCTTTTCTTTGTTTTTCTGTTTATGGGTGTTGTGCCGCAGATCACTGCAAACGCTGCGACCGGCAATAGCCCGACAAAGCAAACTTCAACGACGACAAAACAACCAACGCTAAAGAATGGAACCGTTCCGACAATCCCCACTGTCACTTCGGACCAGGTAACGGCCCGTCGCCGGGATATCCAAACGGAAAAGGATGCCCTCCAAAAATTACAACGCGAGATAAAAGCGACAAAAAAGAATCGTGATCAGGAGTTGGCCGGACTGCAAAACGCCACTGTTACGGAGACAACGCTGGAGCAGGCCAGGTTGGCTATGGAATCGACCAGGGTGAATATCCAGTCGATACTTCTTGACATCAATCATGTCCAGCGGCAGGCCGAAAACCTGCAAACAGCACTTGTCGATCTCCAACATCAGATCGATTCATTTGCCGGAAAAAAGCAAACCGAACATATTGCAGCGCTGCAACAGCGGATTTTACTGATCAGATCACAGGTTTTCTGCCAAATCCAAGGTAATGTTTGCCATATGGGATGCCTTGAAAGAAACCGACATCGGCGTACCATTTCCCCAGCGAGACATTTACATCAAGGAGATACCGCCTGGAAACAACCAGGAAGCGGAGATAATTGCCGGAGAACACAAACAGACAATACGTCCCGCGAGCACTCAACAAACATCGGCAGAACAGACAACGACTGACAACAGGTAAAACAGTTCTGGATTGCTGAAAAAACAAGTTTTCGATTATGAGGCGTATTTATTTAAAAATGGCATAGAGCGGCGCTACAAGAACACTCATTTTTGTTACACCGCTCTACGGGCAAGCGAAAGCTTCTGAAATATAGTATTATAGTATTTTCATTTTGTATTGTGCTCGACTTGTCGGATTGGTTTAGACCAAATTCATATCGAGGTGATACCCATGAAAGAAAAAGACAGTGCGCATCAACGACATTAAACACCTGCTCGCCCATGTCGATTATCCAGGGGAAAAAGACAAACTGCTTATGCATGACCGGAAAGTCGTCTGCACCATCGATCCAATCTGCTATGAAAAAGGGATGATTGCACCATGAATCTACCGACAGACGTCATTCATTTTATCGTCACCACGGTTCTGGGTTTTTTAAGCGGCCTTGAAGTAAAGAGTTACCGACAGCAGTACCATCCCGAATCAACGACCTATTTTTTCGGCACGGTCAGAACAACCACCTTCCTGGCCATCCTTGGTTTTGTCCTCTATGTCATCGACTCGCGCCATCTTGTGGTCTATACGGCCGGACTTCTCTCTTTTACTGCTATTTTTGCTATTTTCTATGTCCAAAAACTGAGAAATCAAAAAACCAGCATCTTGTTGTATATGGTCTCCCTGGCGGTGTACACGTATGGCCCCCTGACCATTCTCTACCCGCTCTGGATGCCGGCGCTCCTCTTTGTACTCATAGTCTTTCTTCTCAATGCAAAAACGGCAATCAGCGACATATCCCTGAAGCTCAATGCCCGGGAACTGGAAACCATGGGCAAGATGGTTCTGCTTTCCGCCGTCATTCTGCCCCTGCTGCCCAAGAGCAATGTCATACCTTATATTCCGCTGTCTCCTTTTAAAATATGGCTGGCGGTAGTCGTAATTTCAGCCATATCCTACGGCGGCTATATTTCCCAGAAGTACCTTTTCCCCGGTAAAGGTATTTTTTTGACCGGTCTGATCGGCGGCACCTATTCATCGACCGCCACCACGGTGGTCCTTGCCAAAAAAGCGCGGGCAGAAAAGGCCAACGCCATGATGACGGCCTCGATCCTTGCGGCAACGGCGGTTATGTATCTCCGACTGATCATCGTTGCCTTTGTCTTCAACCATGAGATAGCACGCAGTGTGCTTGTGCCGTTTCTTCTCTTTGCCGCAGCCGGCTTTACCGTGGCCTTTTTTTATTATAAATCCGGTTACCGGACCGCAGCCGCCCTTCCGGTTTCCGGCGACAACCCTCTGGAACTTGGGACGGCCTTTATCTTTGCCGCTCTTTTTGTCATCATGATCATGCTGACCCATACGGTGACACAACATTATGGAGTCGGAGGCCTGAAAATCTTTTCTTTTCTCGCCGGATTTACCGACATAGATCCATTTATCCTCTCGCTGCTGACGGGAAAATATACGATAGGCCAGCAGGAAATATTTTCGGCAATTCTCATTTCCGCCGGCAGCAATAATATTCTTAAGGCGGCTTATGCTCTCTGGTTCGGACGTTGGGACAAAACCAAACAGGCCTTTATCTGGCTGACCCTGCTTGGCCTCGGAACAATCGCCGTTGGACTTGCCGGTCCATTTATATAAATTTTTCGTAATAGCTCACCAAGAGCAGTGTCTTGAGATTAACCCAAGGTCTGTACGGTTTTCGCCAGTGCTCCTGATTCATCCAGGAAGCGTAACTATTCAGCAAAGGCAACAAATTACCCGAAACTCGTAACCGTAACTGTTTAGATGTGCTCCAGGTTTGTTCGTTTTGACCTCCGAGTCTGTACTCCCTGTACGTGAGGAGGGTAAAACGGACGAGGTAAGCACAGACTCCGAGATGGAGTGCAGCTGAACGGTTACCAGGAAGCGAGCCTGCGAGACTTCAAGCAGACCAACGAATCTATAAGCATAAACCCGAGTCACCCTGATCGGTTTATCTTTCGTCTTGACAAAGATGTTTTTTCTCAATATTAGTTAACATGTTAATTAATAAGGAGCTAAAGAAATGAGCATCTGTGATTCCAATCCCCTGCCCCGTCTGATTTATCTGACCTCAATAGTGTTACAGGCCCATGCCGATGAGGTCTTGCGACCTTACGAATTGACCTTGGAGCAGTTTCATCCCCTAAAAATTATTCTTTTGGAAGGCGGGGCCGTGGGCCAGAGCAACCTTTGCGGACTGGCCTCCAAGACCCCGGCCAACATGACCCGCATCCTTGACCGACTGGCGGCCAAAAATTTCATTGAGCGCCGCCCAGACCCCCTTGACCGGCGGGCCTTTATCATCCATCTCACCGAGGACGGCGAAAAACTGGTAAATGAGGTGGCCGGCCTTTTTGCCGGTTATCTCAACAAGATAGTTATGAACGGCATCAGCAGTGAGGATGAAGAGTGTTGCCGCCGGGTTTTAAAGCGGATTATTGATAATTTAGGCCGGATCACCCCGGATGCCGTTTAAGGAGAATGCCATGCTGAAGATATCTGATTTTCTCATCCCCCTGCTGACTCTGCTTATTTTACCCACCGCAACGGCCCTGGCCGGGCCCATGGGGCCGAGAAGACCGCCGACCGTGATAACGGCCAGAATCCAGCAGGCCAACGTGGTACCCGCGGCCCGCTATGTGGGCCATGTGGAGGCCATACAAACTGTTGACCTCCGCGCCAGAGTGGAGGGCTTTTTAAGCCAGATAAAATTCAAGGAGGGGAGTTTCGTCAAGGCCGGTGAGACCCTGTTTGTCATTGAGCAGTCGGCCTATAAGGCCTCTCTTGCCGCCGCCACAGCAAGAGAGGCACGGGCCGAGGCGGAGCTTGACAGGGCCGGCGCCCATCTCAAACGGCTGCGCCGGGCCCGCCCGTCATCCATCCCGGCCACCGCCCTGGATGACGCCGTGGCCGCCGAGCTTACAGCCAAAGCGGCTCTCGCCCTGACCAGGGCAGACCTGACCCAGGCCCGGCTTAACCTCTCCTACACCGTTATCAAGGCCCCCATCTCCGGCCGCATCGGGAAAACAAATTACACGGTGGGTAATCTGCTGACCCCCGCCTCCGGCACCCTGGCCCGTATCGTCGAGGTTAATCCCGTCCGGGTATTATATTCCATCAGTGAGAACAGGCTGAGCGCCGTCCGGGCCGCCATGAAACACAAAGCCCCGGCCCTTAGATTAAAACTGCCGGACGGCAAGATTTATCCCCTCGCCGGCCGGATGGATTTTATTGATAACGAGATAGACCCGGCCACCGGCACCATCGCCGTCCGGGCCAGATTCCCCAACCCCCAGGGCAGCCTGATTCCCGGTGAATATGTCACCGTCATGCTCAAGACCGCCGCCCCTAAAATAATGCCCATAGTCCCCCAGGGCGCGGTACTCACCGGCAGGAAGGGGCGCTTTGTTCTCATGGTGGAACACGGCAAGGCCGTCCCCCGCCCCATCACCACGGGAGTGGCGGTGGGCAACAACTGGGCGGTAAAATCCGGCCTGAAAACCGGAGACACCATTATTGTTTCCGGTATCCAGAAGGTACGGCCCGGCATGCCGGTTAGCGCGGTTCCGGCCCGCGGCAGGGAGAAGAAAAAATGATTGCCCGCCTCTTTATTAACCGGCCGCGGCTGGCGGCGGTGCTCTCCATCGTCATCACCATTGCCGGTCTAATCGCCATGCAGAAAATCCCGGTGGCCCAGTATCCCCGTATCACACCGCCGGAAATTCAGGTTACCGCCATCTATCCCGGCGCCAGTGCCCAGGTTCTGGCCAATACCGTGGCCGCGCCGCTGGAAAAAGAGGTCAACGGCGTGGAGAATATGCTCTATATGTCGTCCACCTGCTCCAATTCCGGGCTCTATAAATTATCCGTCACCTTTGCCGTGGGAACCGACCCTGATATCGACCAGGTCAACCTCCAGAACCGCATTCAGTTAGCCGTTCCCAAACTGCCTGCCGAAGTGGTGGCCCAGGGTATCCAGGTGCGTAAACGCTCGTCTGATATGATGGCGGTGGTGGCCTTTTACTCCCCGGACAAGAGCCGTAACATGCTCTTTCTGAGTAATTACGTCAGCAATGAGGTCAAGGACTCCCTGGTTCGCCTGAAGGGGGTCAGCGACGCCTTCATCTTTGGCGAAAAGGAATACGCCGTCCGCGTCTGGATGAATCCCGACCGCCTCACCGCCTTGGGCATGACCGCCGCCGATATTATCACCGCCATCAGGAATCAAAATATTCAGGCCGCAGTGGGGGCGGTGGGCCAGGAGCCCCTGAAGCATAAAAAAGAGGTGCAGTACACCCTGCGGGCCAAGGGCCGCCTGACCACCATCCGGGACTTCAAAAATATTATTATCAGAACCAATAAGCAGGGCGGGCTGGTACGCCTGAGTGATGTGGCCAGGGTGGAACTGGCCGCCAGATCCTACGGCCATACTGATATGTTGAACGGCCGCCAGGCCGCGGTAATGGCCCTCTACCGGGCCACCGGGGCCAACGCCATGGATACCATGAAGGAGGTAAAGGCCGAGCTTGTCCGCCTGCAGCGCAATATGCCGCCGGGGGTGAAATACAAAATGATTCTCGACACCACCCGTTACGTCTCCGCCGCCATCAATGAAATTATCAAAACCCTGGGCCTGACCTCGCTGCTCGTTATCCTCGTGGTCTTCATCTTTCTGCAGGACTGGCGGGCCACTCTGGTACCGGCGGTGGCCATTCCGGTATCGCTCATCGGCACTTTCGCGGTTCTCCTTGTCCTTGGTTATTCGGCCAATACCATATCCCTCTTCGCCCTTATCATGGCCATCGGTCTGGTGGTGGATGATGCCATCGTGGTGGTGGAAAATGTCCACCGGGTCATGAACGAAGAGGGGCTGGCCCCCAAAGAGGCCTCCATCCGGGCCATGAAGCAGGTAACCGGCCCCATCATCGCCACCACTCTGGTTCTGCTGGCCGTCTTCGTGCCGGTGGGATTTATGCCCGGCATCACCGGCCAGCTCTACCGTCAGTTCGCGGTAACCATCTGCACCTCCGTCCTGATTTCATCCATCTGCGCCCTCTCCCTGTCACCGGCCATGTGCGCCACGGTACT
>DRPV01000329.1 GCA_011330685.1 Desulfobacterales bacterium | reverse complement strand
GATCCCGGCCAGTGGCCTAATCCCGGTATTTTAGAAATTGGTACGGATAACTTTGATAATAACCTGGATGGTACTATTGATGACCAGGCCGAGAAAGATGATCTCACCGCCTATAATACTCATCTGGGCTGGGCCACGGATGGTTTAGATAATGATAATGACAACGTAATTGATGGGGCCGTGGAGAAGAGAGCGGAGAATATAACCAAGAGTCATGCCGGCTGGTATTTTGATCTGCCCATCAGCAAGGAACGGATTGTTGTTGATCCCATTATTCGTGACAATAAGGTTATTGCTATTTCCTATGTTCCCGAGGCTACCCCATGTACCGGCGGTGGTTATTCGATTGTACATGATATGAATGCCTGTACCGGCGGCCGGATGAATGAGCCGACTATTGATATTAACGATGACGGGGTGATTGACAATAAGGATCTGATTCAAATCACCGTGCCGGATTATAACAACCCCGGTCAGACTAAAACTATTTCGGTGGCTCCCACCGGCAAAAAGTACTCTGGTCGTTTGCAGCCGCCGGCTATTTTGCGTAAAAACCCCAGGGAGATAAAATATTTCAGCTCTTCGGCGGGGACGATTAAGACTATGAGTGAGAAGGCGGAACAGCGCGGTATGTATTATTGGAAGGATAATCGTAATTAACTTTGTTTAACGGAGGCCTTTGTATGAGCAGGTCAGTTACAAAAAAAATATATTTGTCTTGTCTCGTCTGTCTCTTGGTTATCTGGACGATGAATGGTGTCTGCATGGCAGCAGATAATCATGAAATCAGAACTTCCCAGGGGGTAATAGCCAATATGCAGGGCTGGGAGATTGATATTGATGAAATTATTTATCATTATTCAGCTGCCACTGTCTTCCTTGATCATAACCGTAAACCAATTGGCAGCGGTAGTTTCGGCCCCGGCATAAAGGTCGGTTTTAAATGGTATATTAGCGGCCGGGAATTTCTGGTAACAGAGGTTTGGAAGAAATAAGAAGCTGATGACAGATAACCATGAGTGTGAATTATCCGTTGTTATACCGGTTTTTAATGAAGTAGATAATATTGCCGAATTACGCTCGGAGGTCGCGGCTGCTCTTGACTCATTAACCTCGTCCTGGGAAATTATTATAGTTGATGATGGCAGTAACGACGGCACCTGGTCTTTAATCGAGAATGAACACCGGGCCGACAAACGAGTCAGGGGATTGCGCCTGGCCTGTAATTTCGGGCATCAGTTCGCCCTTCTGGCCGGGATGAGGCATGCCGGCGGCCGGGCGGTTATTACCATGGATGGTGATTTTCAGCATCCGCCCGCCCTTATTACCGCAATGGTTCAATACTGGCATGATGGCTGCGGGATTGTCCAGGCCAGAAGAAAAGGCAATCCCGCCGCCCCGTTTCTTAAAAGGCTCTCCTCCCGATGGTTTTATGCCCTGTTCTCGCTTTTAAGCGGCGCGCGGATGGAGCCTGGTCTGGCTGATTTCCGGCTTCTTGATCGACGTTGTCTGAAACGGATATTACAATTTGGTGAGTCAGGCCTTTTCTGGCGGGGTATAGTTCAGTTGACCGGTTTCAAATCATGCCTGATTGATTATGATGCCCCGGCCCGCAGGCATGGCAGGAGCAAATATTCCCTCCTTAAAATGACTAATCTGGCCTGGACGGCTATCACATCTTTTTCCATTATTCCCCTTCGGCTCGCGGTTATAATAGGCGGTTTGACCAGCCTCATGGCCTTTGGCGAACTGCTATATGTCCTCTATGTGCGGCTCTTTACTAATGCCGCTGTTCCAGGTTGGGCCTCCGCCCTCTCAGTAATCTCCTTTTTATTCGGGGTATTGTTTATTCTGCTTGGAATTGTCGGTGAATATGTGGGGCGTATTTTGGTTGAGGTGAGAGGCCGGCCACGCTACATCCTCAGCGAAGCTCTGGGGTTAGATGAGGTTAGTGATCGTGAACAGGTCTCCTGAATATCAGAGGGAGCGTAGTTTGTCTTTGGCGTAATCTGCCATTTTCCCATTGGGAAATTTCTTAAGCACCATATTCAAATAACGGCGGCCGCTGTTTACGTCATGATTTCTGATAGATAATATCCCTAAATGATAATAGGCTGATGCCCGCCATGGACTATGCGGGTCGGACTCGATAACTTTGTTAAAGGCGGCCGCGGCCTTGGAATCAAGGCCCTGGAGGTAGTAGCAGGCCGCGATATAATATCGGGCGTTTCGGGCCATGTCTGATTGGGGCAGGGCCTTGATAACCAGGGCAAAATTTTGCCTTGCCGCCGCGTAACGCCTGGTATCTTTATCTCTAATAGCGGCATTAAAGAGACGCTGGGGGTTTTTCTGTAGAATTTTTTTGAGCTGGAAGGAAGTGACTGCCGTGCCGATAATGAGCAGACCGATTACTGCTATAATTATGGTTCTGCGGCAGGGCAGCTTGCCGGTCATAAAGTCCCCATGGCTGATTAGGCGCCGGATTCGCGAAAGCAATCCAAGCCGCCAACGGGAAATAACCGCAAAGGGCAGATTAATTATCAGAATGAAGATACCAAGGCCGCTTAATATCTCTCCCCAATAATCAAATTTACCATTTTTGTAATCCATTGTGATATGCCCCATTCGGGGATAGATCAACATAAAAGCGGGGGTGACCTGATATATGGTGTCCGCCCCCCGCACCCGCCAGTTAGGGTGATAGGAGACCTTTATCAGCACCGGCCGTTCCAGACAGGTAGTGGTAATATCCAAACCTTGAGGACGTATCTTCTCTGATATTTCGCAGGGCGGCATATTTAAAGGGCGACGGGGCAACGGTTCCTTGATACTGGTGATGGGTATGGCATCAGCAGGAAGCTTTTGCCCCGGCTGGGGAAATATAATCGGGATTTTTAGATCATGGTCATTGGTGAACCATTGAAAGGCCGCTTCCTTTACATTATTGCCTTTATATACCAGGGGCTGGATATTAAGCGGTACGACGTATTTCCCTGGATTGCCGGTGAGCCGCCATAATTCATAGGGACCAATGGTCTTATATAATTGGTATCCCCGGGCCTGGCGGACGGCCTTTTTAGCCTTTTTAGAGCGCAGAAGCAGATCCCTGACGTTAAAGATAATTAGACGGGGCCGGGCTCGGTTAAAATTCATTGCGTCATAATGATATTGAGGAAACGGCCGGGACGCGGATTTTGAGATCAGAGACTGGATGTAGAATACAAATGGGGCGCTGGGTGAGGCCTGCATATACAGCCCCTCCAGAGTGGCACGTCCGGCGAAGAGCGGCAGGGACTCAAAGGCCCGGCTGGAGCCGAAAATATTATTTTGCGGTGAGTTTTCTACCGCCACCCGAGGTTGATTAAGATTACCGGCCAGGGTCTGGTTTATCTCTTTGAATAACGGCCAGGCCGCTTTTTTCTGGAAGCCGCTGTAATTCCATTTAGCCCAGGATGGAATTGAGCCTTTATGGCCGTCGGCCCAAAATATAACGCAGGGTATTAAAAGAACGAGCAAGGCGGCTATAATTCTTTCTTTGGTAAAGCAACTACTAAGGTATCCGGCCCCTGCCGCGCATATGATAAGTGTCAACAGCTGGCCGAAGGGTACGAAGCGAATATCCACCAGGCCCAGGGCCGGCCCGGCGTAATAGAGGACGGCGGATATCGCCAGGGCGAACCAGAGATAGGACGTCACTGTCATCGCCTCTGCGGTGAGTCTTTTTCTGAGTATAAAGATAAATGGGGAGAAAAAGGCTCCACCGACGGCGGCTGGTAATATTAAAGGTGGTATAATTTGTTTCCAGGTGTCTATTTGCCAGATAGTGTGATATGGGGTGGTGAATTTACCAAAGGCCAGGAGGGGGATAAGCCATAAGGCCAGGAACAGAAAACCTAAGGCGTAGACCTTTAAGAGATAGATGAACCGCCGGGTAAAATCATCTATGTTAAAGAGTAAGAAGATAGATACAGCCTCCACAAATAACAGGGGATAACCGTGGCTGAAACCGACAAGAAAAATTAGAACGGCGTTAATTATAATTCTGGAATTATTTACCGCTCCCCGATAAAGACTGCCCATGAGCAGAATGGCCAGGGCCATGCTCAGGCTATAGCTGAATTCTCCCGCCAGAGTGCTTAATAAATTGCCGCCCCACATGGAATTAGCCGGGTGATTTAAAAAGAGCAGGCTTAAGGCGGCCCCCAAAGCCGGGCCAGGGAAGGGAATACTCAGGTCACGCAGCATGAGATAGATAGAGACCGGCAGCAGAAATGTTCCCAACAGGGTAACCAGCTTAAAGGCAACGGTGAGCGGCATGGCGAGGCTGAAAACCTTCATAATCAGAAAAGGCAGGGGAAAATAGAATTGCAGGATGGGGAATCCGGCATAATTGCCCATTGTCCAGCCGCTGATATGACCTTGGGGCAGCAGGGTCTTAACGAGATAATGCAGGGTATAATAATGGGAGGCGGTGTCACCGCCTGTGGCAATACTTGGGCTTATGATATCTCGCCAGGGCAGGATGGCGAAGAGGGCAGCCCATACTGCAGCTATGGTTAGTATATCTACAAATATGGTTGTTCCCGCGTTCTTTTTACCCCGGCAGACGGTCAGTATAAAGGCGAGGAAACCAAGGCCCATGGCTATGATATAAAGATGATTTCCCCCCTGATTACCGCCTGGTGGCTGATAGGTAAATGGTGCGCTGGTTACCACTGCTTCCTGATAGCCTGGTGAGGATGATATTGCCACCCAATAAAGGTCGCAGGACATGGCGACAGTCTGTGAGGCGGTTGGTATAATGGTAAAATAGGCCTGGGCCTGACCATTTATCAGCTTTATTTGTTGTTGGGCCGGGGAGAAACTTATTCCATCCGGGCCATGGCCGACCAAGGTAATTGCCCCGTTTTTTATGGTTGGGGCGAGTATTGTTAGGCGATAGACCCGGTCTTTTTTATTGACAGCCGCAGCCCGCAGGTCGATGGAGGCGGGGCTGTTAGTATCTGTTTGGGCAATTGCCACCAAGCCTTGTGAGCGCCTGGTGCCGTCCTGCTGATAAGATACGGTTATATAAATTGGCAGTTGGCCATGAATGTTAGAAGGGATGTTAAGACTGATTCTCGTCTTTATGTCTTTGGCGGGGCCTATACCCCCCAATCCGCTTATCTGACGCCTGCGGCCCTGGAAAAGGATTTTAATGGCAATGTTCTCGGCGGTCTCATTGCCGTTATTGGTAATTGTTAATTGGAGCCGAGCCTTATTACCCTGTACCGTTACCCTGACCCTGGTTTGTAATGAAATGGTGGCGGCGTTACAATTATTACCAGGCAGCAGAAAAAAAATGACGCCTAATAGAATTACGGCCGAAAACCTGGTGACTGAGAATGGCCATGTAAGGTTGTTATTATGCTTTTTATCAGAAGACATAATTATAGCATTATCTATGGCTTGTATTTTTTAGTAATGTACTGTTCTCTGAAAATGGCCGATAGCGCAAATAACATACCTGAATGTAAACTTCTTGTAATCTCCTGATATTATCTATGATTAAAAAGATTATAAAAAAAACCACAGTAAATTTATTTTTGTAAAGTATCGGGCTTTGGTTCGCTTTACCCTTTCTCATCGGCTCATTTCTGTTCTGGCGGCGTCGTCTTGTCAGCCATCAGCCTGAGGTAAATGTCCTTGGTGGGCCACGGATTTAATCTACTGCTTTTTCTGAAGCTGGTGCGCAGAACTTCAGAGTATTGTAAAATAGATTGGTAACTATTCAGCCCCCCATCTCGGAGTCAACGCTTACCTGAACAGTTACAAAAATGGAGCTGGTGTTTTTATTAATTTTTTTACTTAAAGGAGATTTAAAAAATGACAAATAATGTCGTAATTGTTGTGTCCTGTGGAACAGACAACCCAAACCGGGCTACAAGGGCCATTCATCTCGCTACCGTTGCTCATAAAGAGGGGAAGAATGTAACCCTCTTTTTATTAGATGAAGCGGTATATCTCGTTAAAAAGGATTTAATTAATTATCTGCGGGCCGCCACTGGTGATATCGCCGATGATCTGATGACATATCTTCAGGCCCATGAGGTACCCATTCTGGCCTGTACGCCATGCGCCAAGGCCCGCCGGATTTCAGAGGATG
>DRPV01000328.1 GCA_011330685.1 Desulfobacterales bacterium | reverse complement strand
TCTTCAGCCCCCGGTTTGAGGTTGTAATCCTGCCATTCATGGGGCGTTTTTCTCTTCTGCTTTGTCTTCTATCATTATTTAAAGGGCAAACACGGCCGCCGGGGCGGATATTAACCACTGCCGGTATAACTGTCAGCGGCCGCGGACGATTACAGTTAGACGGGGAGGCGGCCGGGGAGGCGGCAGTGGAGATTGAGGCCTGTCCGGCGCTGCTGCCCTTGATTGTCTAAAAAAGGCTGTTTCCCGGTCAGCAAAGAAATAATGAAATAAAAAAATTAATGAAAAATATCCAAATAAATAACAGCGAAGCGCGTGACCGCCAATGGCGGCGGGCCTTTCTGCTTCTGCTGCTCGCGGTTACCGTCTGGCGGCTGCTTTATCTAATAATTACGCCCCTTGATCTGGTGCCTGACGAGGCCTATTACTGGGACTGGGGTCGTCATCTCGCCTGGGGCTATTACAGCAAACCGCCGCTTATTGCCTGGTTGAACGCCCTGTCGTCTTTTGTTTTTGGGGTCAGCCCCTTTACCGTCCGGCTGCCGGCTGTAATTTGTGGCTCTATCTCACTCTGGGCGCTTTACGCCCTCTCGGCCCGCATGTTCAATCCGCGAACCGGATTTTGGGCTGTATTGCTGGCCGTGGCGGCTCCTGGCAGCGCTGTTTTGAATCTGATTATGACCATTGACGCCCCCCTGGTAGCCTGCTGGTCTCTGGCCCTTTACGGGCTCTGGCGTTGTCTCGAAGGTGAAGAAGGCCGGTGGTTCTGGCCGGCTTTTACCATAATTTTCTGCGGTATTGGTCTCCTTGCCAAGCAGATGATGATTTTTTTCCCCCTGCTGACCCTAATTTTTTTAGGGGCCAGCAGGGAAGATCGTTTTCACCTGCGCCGCCCCTGGCCCTATCTGCTCTTGCTGCTCCCTCTGCTTTTTCTGCTTCCTGACCTGTTCTGGAATTATCATCACGGCTGGATTACCCTGAAGCACACGGCCCACCATTTTCAGGGCAATCATAGTTTCTGGCGTTTTGAAACCACCCTGCCTGATTTTATCGGTAGTCAATTGCTGCTCATTTCTCCCCTCACTGTAATATTTATGGGGCTTATCGCCCTTGGTCTGTACCGCCGGGAGCCCAAAATAGAGCGGCGTCCTAAATTATTAATTATTTTCAGCGTCTTGCCTCTGCTGGTATTTGTGCTTCTCTCCCTGCGGCAGCGGGTAAATGCCAACTGGCCGGCGGTGTTCTATCTCTCCGCCTTTATTCTCGTTGCCGCCTGGCTTACCGGTCATGGCAGCCTGGGGAGCAACCTGCCCGCCGCCGGCCGCGGCAAACGGCTGTGGGTGGCCTTGAGCGGCCTGTTTTTGACCGTACTAATTTATTTTTTTAGTTTTTATATAGGTAATACCGCCATTGGCGGCGGAGCCAAAGACCCCCTGCACCGCTTGAAGGGCTGGAGCGCCCTGGGGCATGAGGTGACGGTTTTGATGAACAAAAATTCCAGTCAAGGAGGTAAGCCCTTTCTTATTGCCGTGAGCCGGCAGACGGCAAGTGAGCTGTCCTTTTACGTCCAGGGGCGGCCGAGGATCTATGTTTGGAACAGCGCGCCGGGAGTTGTATCGTCACAGTATGACATCTGGCCGGGGCCGGTGGGAAAGATTGGTTCCAATGCCCTTGTTTTAGTTGAAACCGAGCTGGGCGGGGCTCTGCCGGGGGGCTTGCGGCAGGTCTTTCAGGAGGTGCGGCCTCTAACGTCGGTCTCTGTCCCCATGGGGGCCGCGGCCAGCCGGAATTATAAAGTTTACCTGGGCCGCAATCTTTTAAGGTGGCCCAAATGACGAGGCAGGAGTTAAAGCAAACCCCTGAAGAAGGGGATTACAGCCGTTACTGGCGGCCGGATATTATCGTGGTTCTGAGTATCCTAATTGTCGGCAGTCTGCTCTGCCGTGTCTTTTCCCTGGATAAAACTGTCGCCGAATGGTTTTATCATCCCATGGGTTTAAGCGCAGCCTGGCCCTATGGCCGCCTGCAGCCCTGGCGTTTTTTAAACAGCGCCGATAAACTGCTTACCCTGTTGTTGAGCGCTATAGCCCTTGGCGCTTTAGCTATAAGTTTTTTAAAGTCAGGGGCCGGGCTCTGGCGGCGGCGGGCGGTTTTTATTATAGTCAGTATGTTGATTGGCCCCGGCCTGATTGTCAATATTTGTCTGAAAGATCATTGGGGCCGTCCCCGCCCGGAGCAGGTAAAGGAGTTTGGCGGTCGACTTGATTTTAAGCCGCTTTTGGTCAAGGGGACAGGAGGGCAGGGGCACTCTTTCCCCAGTGGCCATGCCTCTATAGCCTATGAATTTTTGGTCTTCTTTTTCATCTGGCGGCGGCGCCGGCCCTGGGCCCTTGCCGCCCTGACCGGTGGTCTGGGGCTGGGCCTTATGATGAGTGTGGCCCGAATGGCGGCCGGAGCCCATTTCCTCTCTGACGTGCTTTGGTCCGGGGGGATTACCTTTATAGTTTCCTGGATTCTTTATTATTTTGTCTTTCGTATTCCGAAACACGAAGACGCGTTGGCGGCTAGCCGCCATCGGTGATCTGGTTTACAAAAATCAGCGTAACTATTCAGCGGGGGCAATAAATTACCCTAAACAGTTACAAATCAGCCTCTCTTAATGGCACAGAACATTTGCCGCGCACCAGGGTTTGTTACCGCCTTAAGCGTCGGTAAAATCCGTCGGCGGCGTTTTCAGAAAACCAACAAATTTGGCCTTTTCAATGGCATTGGTATAGGCATCTTCGGCTGAGATCATATTCTTCTGCAGATAAATTAAAATGGCATCATCAAGGGTCTGCATACCGTATTTCTTGCCGGTCTGCATGGCGGAAGGAATCTGAAAGGTCTTGCCCTCGCGGATGAGGTTACGGATGGCCGGGGTGCAGACCAGAATTTCCAGGGCGGCACAGCGCCCCTTTTTGTCTATGCGTTTAAAAAGGGTCTGGGAGACCACGGCCTTTAAGGCGTCGGCCAGGGTTGAGCGAACCTGGGCCTGTTGATTGGCGGGGAAGATCTCAATCATCCGGTCAACGGTTTTAGAGGCGTTAATGGTATGTAGAGTGCCGAATACCAGATGACCGGTCATGGCGGCCTCCATGGCCAGCGAGATGGTCTCCAGATCCCTCATCTCACCCACCATGATTATATCGGGATCCTCACGCAGGGCGCCGCGCAGGGCGGTGGCAAATGACGCGGTGTGCAGGCCCACTTCGCGATGGTTAACGATACAGTTCTGGCTCTTGTGAACAAACTCAATGGGGTCTTCAATGGTGAGGATATGATCATGCCTGGTCTTGTTGGCTTCATCAATAATGGCGGCCAGGGTAGTTGATTTACCGCTGCCGGTGGGGCCGGTTACCAGCACCATGCCCTTGGGCAGACCGGATAGCTTGGAGATAATCTGGGGCAGGCCAAGCTGTTCGCAGGTGAGTATTTCACTGGGGATCTCCCGGAATACGCCGCCGATGCCGTATTTCTGCATGAAGAGATTACCCCTGTAGCGGGCCAGTCCGGGTATTTCATAACCGAAGTCCACATCACCGGTCTCCTCAAACTCCTTGATCTTCTCTTCGGTGACAATTTCATAGAGCAGGGGTTTCAGGGACTCATTGTCAAGGGCCTTGTATTTTATCCTCTCCATATCGCCTCTGATTCGGAGTATGGGTTGCTGGCCGGAGACCATGTGCAGATCGGAGGCCCCCTGTTCGTGCATCAGTTTAAAAAAAGCGTCAATCTGGGCCATATATTACCTCGAAGTTTGTTGTTTTAACCGGGACGGAAATCAGAGTAAACAATTCAGGGTATTGCCGACCATGGGGTGTAGTTTGTTGATCGTTTACGAAAAAGTTCTATCCCTCGGCACCATCATCTGACCGTAACCGTTCAGCAGAGGCAACGAATTACCCTCAACTCGTAAACTGTAATCGTTCAGATGTGCCCCAGGTTCGTTCGTTTCGGCCTCCGAAGCGTACCCGTTGTACGTGAGGGGGACGAAACGGACGAAGATGGGGTGCAGGTGAACGGTTACATCTGACCTTACTATTAAAAAATAGCAATAACCAGCGGCATTTTACGGAATAATTACATTTATTCTATCAAAAATACCTGTCCTGGCAAATTTTTTTTGAAAGAATAAAAAGAATAAAAAATGTATAAAATTGATCTTCACTGTCATTCCGTCTTTTCAGACGGTCTGCTTTCTCCAACTCAATTAATAACTCGGGCTGAACGGCGGGGCTTGAATCTTCTGGCCCTCACCGACCATGATACTATGGCCGGGATTCCTGAGGCTAAAGATGCCGCTGATAATTGCGGACTTAAATTTATTGCCGGTCTGGAATTGAGCGCTAATCATAATGGCATTGATATTCATATCCTGGGTTATGGTATGCGGCCCGTTGATGATAACTTAAGAAGTGGATTAGAGCGTATCCAAACGGCCCGTGAGCGGCGGAATGAGGCCATTTTGGAAAAATTGCGGGCTTTGGGCCATGAAGTTCAAATAACCGATTTGCCGGTTCAGAACCACGGTCAGCTTGGCAGGCCTCATATCGCCCATCTTCTCACGACCCGCAAAATAGCTGCCTCGGAGAATGACGCCTTCCGCCGATTTTTGCGCAAGGGGGCGGCGGCTTATGTGAAGCGGGATATTCTCACGGCCGAAAAGGCCGTCACCATGATCAGAGGGGCAGGGGGGCTGGCCTTTATGGCCCATCCCGGCTTAGCGGGTCTTTCAGAGGCGGTGCTGGCCCGTTTGTTAACCGAGCTCATGGACTTTGGTCTTTCCGGGGTAGAGGTATATCATCCCTCAAACAGTCCTAAAAATATACGTTTTTTGCTTGATTTCTGTGAGCGCCGTAATTTATTAATCAGCGGCGGCTCTGATTTTCATGGCCGTGAGCGGGATCGGGCTGACCTTGGTGAGTATGGCGGCGGCCGCCTGATTCCGAGTTCCGTCCTTAAGGATTTTTTATTCATGCTTCAAAGTCCTGAATAGTTCGCGTTTAGAAGAAAAACGAGAAAATGAGAAAAATGAGAAAACTATGAACACAATTCTGGTTGTTGATGATGAGCCCAATTATTTGATCGTTATCGCTGAACTTTTAGGTGAAGAGGGATTTGAAACCATTACGGCCGATAATGGCGCTAAGGCCCTTGCCTTGATGAAGGGAGCGGATATTGATCTGGTACTCACCGATATGCAGATGCCTGATATGGATGGATTTGCCCTATTGGAGGCCGTGAAGTCAAGCCGGCCGGAGATGCCGGTTATCATGATTACCGCCTATGGCGAGGTGGAAAAGGCGGTGCGGGCCATGCGCAGTGGGGCCTTTAATTACATTACTAAACCCTTTAATAACGATGAATTGTTAGCCAGTATCAATAAGGCCCTGGAACATAGCGCCCTGGCTCAGGAGAACCGTCGTCTGCAGCAGGAGATCCGCGGCCGCTACAGCTTCGAGGGTATCATCGGCAAGAGTCAGGCCATGCGTGATATTTATGAACTTATCAGCCGGGTAGCGCCAACCCCCAGCACGGTGCTGGTCTCTGGTGAATCCGGTACCGGTAAGGAGTTAGTGGCCCGGGCCCTGCATTATCAGGGTACCAGGGCCGGGCGGCCCTTTCTCTCCCTGAATTGTGCCGCTTTGCCCGAAAGTCTGCTGGAAAGTGAGCTTTTCGGTCATGAACGCGGGGCCTTTACCGGGGCGGTGGCCATGCGGAAAGGTAAATTTGAGGCGGCCGATACCGGCACCTTGTTTCTCGATGAGATTGGCGAGATGCCCTTGGCTTTACAGGCCAAATTCCTGCGGGTTCTGCAGGAGAAGACTATTGAGCGTCTGGGGGGTAACAAAACTATTAAGGTGGATGTCCGTATTGTGGCTGCCACCAACAAAAATCTTCAGGATGAGGTGCGGGAAAAACAATTTCGAGAGGATCTCTTTTACCGTTTGAACGTGGTCAGTATTGTTATTCCGCCTCTGCGGGAGAGAAGCGATGATATACCGCTTTTGGCGGAACATTTTGTTAAAAAATATGGTGAACAGGCCGGCCGGCCGGGACTGGCAATAAGTCCGGCAGCCCTGCAGGCCCTTATCCGCGCCCCCTGGCCGGGAAATGTCCGGGAGCTGGAGAATGCCATTGAACGAGCCGCTATCATGTGCCGGGGAGATGAAATTGAGCCGGGTGATTTGAATATTGAGGCTGCCGCAGGGAATGGCCAGCATGGGCCATCGCTGATAGAGGGAATATCTCTGAACGGCAGGCTGCCGGAGGTGCTGGATGCCATTGAGGAAAAAATAGTCAGCCGGGCACTCAAGGAGGCGGATTTTGTGCAGGCCCAGGCGGCGAGAGATCTTGGCATTACCAAAAGTCTGCTGCAATATAAGATGCGTAAATTTAAGCTTAAAAAATCATGAGAGTTCTCTGTGGCGTATTATGTGAGGCCTGTGAGGCGGTTAATTGACTATGAATGAATTTAATATAGAGTCCTACAACTATCATCTACCGGAGGAGCGGATTGCCCAGCATCCCGCTGCCAGACGGGCGGAATCCCGCCTCTTACAGGTTGGTGCTGATGATAACGGGTCGATGATTGATGGTGTCTTCAGCCGTCTGCCTAAACTGCTGCGGCCGGATGATTTGCTGGTTATCAATGACACCAGGGTTTTTCCGGCCCGTTTATTAGGGCGGAAGGAGACTGGCGGCCGTATAGAACTTTTATTACTTGAATATCCCGTGGCAGAGGGTGGTGCTTCCGCCCTTGTCCCGGCTCTGGCCCGGAGTTCCAAACGGCCGCGCCTGGGGACAAAAATCAAGTTCGGGCCTGAGCTGACCGCGGAGATTGTCGAGCTTAAGGAGAGAGGAGCGGTGGTGGCCCGGCTTGTATGGCGGGGTGAGCTCAGCACGGTTCTTGAACGTTATGGCCGGATACCGCTGCCGCCTTATATTCATCGGCCCGGGAGCTCCGATGAAGAGGATAGAAAACGCTATCAGACGGTATATGCCCGTGAACGTGGGGCCATTGCCGCCCCCACCGCCGGTCTGCATTTTACCCCTGAACTCTTGGGCTCTATTCAGGAAATGGGGGTGAAAATTGCCCCGGTAACCCTGCATGTGGGATACGCCACCTTTGCCCCGGTGCGGGTCAGCGATATTCGTGAGCACGAGATTCACGCTGAATGGGTTACGGTAACCAGGGAGACGGTGAGGGCGGTTGAGCTGGCCCGTGCCAGGGGCGGCCGGGTCTGGGCGGTGGGTACAACTTCGGCCCGGGCTCTGGAATTCGCGGCCAACGGTTGCGGCGGGGTGCGGCCGGTGGCAGGTGAGGCCTGCCGCCTCTATATCTATCCCGGCTATAAATATCAGGTGGTGGATAACATGATTACCAATTTCCATCTGCCCAAATCCTCATTACTGTTCATGGTCAGCGCCTTTGCCGGCCGGGAACGGCTTATGGCGGCCTATCATGAGGCCCTGAGACTCGGTTATCGCTTTTATTCTTACGGTGATGCCATGGTGCTGGCGAGGAGGTAGGGCGGGAGACGCTTTATTTGTAGAAGGTGAGGGGATAAAGCGGGGCAGCAAGATTTTCGCTAAACCACTACGAAAATCTTGCTGCCCTTAGGGTAGGGCTGCCGCTAAATTTAAAAGTGGCAATCTAACAACATATAGGCGTTGCGTAGTTCCTCTTGAGATTTGCCGAAATCACCAACAGGGAAGGCGGTTAGACTATACTGGTAGTTGACGTAGGTGTATCCCAGCCGGGCAAAGAGATTCTTGTT
>DRPV01000327.1 GCA_011330685.1 Desulfobacterales bacterium | reverse complement strand
TGGCGGGCCAGAAGCCATAAGCCGAAGGGGCAGACGATAATATACATGAGCCAGGAGGCGATCACCGGATGAATATACCCCGCCCCGGCCATGGATTGAGCCGCGCTCCACCAGCTCCAGGCGGCAAAGGCCAGACCGCAGCTTATGGGAAGAGCCATGGTCAGATCCTGACCCCAGCGCTGATGAATAATCAGGAGAATGGGCAGGCCGATGCAGATCAACGGCAGACCAAGGAAGATAAAGGAGAGGCGTTTATTAAAGTTGAGCCAGGCCTCGCGGCTGTCCGCAGCGCTTTGAGTCTGGCGCAGGAGGCTGCTGATGGATTGTTCCCTGGCTTTATAGAAGGGCTTAAAAAATTGCCGCGGGTCATCTGGTAGATTCATGGTCAGTTTTTTAAAGACCTTGACGTTGTAGAGATGATCACTCTGAGGGGCCGGTCTTTTGATCTGGCCGTCCTCAAAATACCAGATGCCCTTGCGCCATCGGGCTCGAGCGGCGGAAATCATCATCTCAAAATGGAAATCTTTATTACTAAGCTGGGTATAGGAGAAATTAACAAACTCCCCCGGTTGGCGGCTGGAACGAATAAAGGTGTAAATTCCCCGCTTCCCGCGGTGATAGACCCGGCCGTTGCGCATTATGCCCTTTGGTATCCGATGTTCAACCTGTTCATACCAGATCCGATCAGTGGCGGCCTCGGTGGCGGGCAGCAGCCATTGGGCCATGCCCAGGGCGATTATGGTGCAGATGAGAGCCGCCGCCAGGATGGGGGCGGTTATGCGTTTGGTACTGATCCCGCCGGCCTTTAAAGCCATCAACTCGTGGTTATGATTGAGGAGACCCAGGGTCAGGATTCCGGCCAGGAGGATGGAGATGGGCTGCATCATATCCACCATAAAAGGAACCTTGAGAAAAAAATATTTTAAGGCCAGGCTCAGGCTCTGGCCGGCCTCCATGAAATTATCAAGACGATCGAAGAAATCAATCAGGAAGTAGATTCCCGACAGAGTACCGGCTACCAGGATAAAATTTTTTATAAATTGTTGGCAGAGATAACGATTTAGTATTTTCATAGATTGAGAAAATAGTGAATTACGGTTATCTTGTCTATTTTATAATTTTCTTGGAACATAGGCCGTGCCGCCAATCGTCAAATACATAACAGTCAATGCTCCGGTTCCCAGTCTGAGTGATAACCTGGCCGATATTGACCGTCTGAAAAGAGCTCTGCTTACCGAGACTGCCGCTCGGCCGCTCAGTATCCCTTTCGCACAGGTGTCTAATGTGGCCGCCGCCTTTCGTCAAGCAAAATTTTCCGGCACCGCGGTTATCAATGATCTTGGTGAGCGCCTGGAACTGGTGGATTTTGTGGAAAACCCCGGCCCGCTGGCCGCCATGGCCCTTGATCTGGGCTCCACCCATCTTGAGGCCTCGCTGTTGGATCTGCGGAGCGGCGATACCCTGGCCCATACCCATGGTGAGAATTCTCAGATTGCCTTTGGGGCCGATATTTTAAGCCGGATTCACTTCGCCGCCCGTCCTGGAGGGTTAGTTCGGCTTCATGAGGCGGTTATCGGCAATATTAACGACCTGGCGCGGCAATTAGCCCGGCAGGCAGCTCTGCCCCCGGAGAATATCAGAGCCCTTGCCGTCTCCGGTAATCCCACCATGACTCATCTCTTTCTCAACCTGAATCCCGGTCATATCTGCCGTGAGCCCTACATCCCTCTGATAAATGCCCCGGATATCTGTTACGGCCGGGAATTGGGCCTTGATATCCATCCGGCAGCCCCGGTGTTTATTATGCCGGGGGTCGGCAGCTATTTCGGCGGTGATCTCATCTCCGGAATTATGGCCAGCGGGATCGATGAACAGGAGCACACCTCTATGCTCATCGACGTGGGTACCAACGCCGAGGTAGTCCTCGGTAACCGGGACTGGCTCATGGCCTGCGCCGGGGCCGCCGGCCCTGCCCTGGAGGGTGGCGTGGCCCGGATGGGGATGCGGGCCGGAGCCGGAGCCATTGAACATATCAACATTACACCCGGCAGCGGGGTGGTAAAATATGAGACCATCGACGGCAGTCCGGCCCGCGGGATCTGCGGCTCCGGCATCATCGACCTGGTGGCGTCCCTGTATCTGACCGGTATTATTGACTTACGGGGTAAATTCAGGCCCGCCGGAGACCAAGACGGGCGGCTGCGCAAAGGCGCCGAAGGTTGGAGTTATATGGTGGTGCCTGGCACGGAGACCGCCGATGGCCGGGCCATTGAGTTGAATCAGGTGGATCTGGATGCCATGATGCGCTCCAAGGCCGCCATGTATGCCATTCTAACCACTTTGGTCTCGCAGGTCGGAGTCTCCTTTGCCGAGCTGGATAAGATTTACGTGGCCGGGGCCTTTGGGCGGCATATTTCGCCCCGTCGGGCTATAACCCTCGGTATGCTCCCCGATCTGCCCCTTGAAACTTATGTTCCCATTGGCAACAGCTCATTGCGGGGGGCTGAAAAGGCCCTGTTGTCCGGCCGGGCCAGGGTACGCTGCCAGGAAATCAGGAGAAACATTACCTATATAGAATTAAACGTTAATCAGGAGTTTATGCTCCGTTTTTCCGGCGCTAAATTCATTCCCCATACCGATAGAAGTCTTTTCCCCTCCGTACCCTGAGCCTCTGTCTAAATTCATCCGTAAACGATTAACGTAAGCGATCATCCACACTCAACTTCATATAACCCCATGGTTGGTAATGCCCCGAGGTAAGTGCTCCATTAGCAGTTGCGGGAAGTATCCCTGTTGTGTTAAGGTGGGTACATTTGTTTGTTGTAGCAGCCATGCCCGGTCACTCAGGCGCAACGAAACATGAAGACCGCGCCGGGGGTCAATGCCCCTGGCAGGTGACTTTCATATAAAGTTGAGAGATATGGTGGGAAAGAAGAAAACAGCCACGAGAAGACGTAACTGCAAAAAATTATCCCAGAGAACCGCCAAGGAACGTCTGCGGGAATTTCTGGGGTTATTCAGCAAGGAAGATGATGTCCTGCTGGTTATTAATGCCGATCCGGACGCTCTGGCCTCGTGCCTTGCCGTAAAACGTCTGCTGCGCTATAAGGTGCGAAGCGTAACCATCAGTTATCCCAACGAAATCAGACGGCTGAGTAATCTGGCCATGGTGGATCTTCTGAAGATTCCCATTGAACGCCTCCATAACATTTCCCTTAAGAACTATTCCAAAAAGGTAATGCTGGATTCTCAGCCCCTGCATCTGCCGGCCTTTGAAAACATCGCCTTTGACGCCGTTATTGATCATCATCCCGTGACCAGCGGCTGGGAGGCGGATTATATAGATTTACGGCCTGATTACGGGGCTGTGGCCTCAATGATGATTGAGTACCTGCGGGCCGGCGGCATGAAACCCTCGGTGGCGCTGGCCACCGCCCTTTTCTATGCCATTAAAGTTGACACCAATAATTTCGAGAAAAAAGCCAATCTCGCCGATGCCATTTCCTTTCGTTATCTCTTTAATCTGGCCAATCATAATCTGGTACGTAAGATTGAGTTGTCTGAACTGCGAATCTCGGAATTAAATTATTTCCGTACCGCCTTTACCGAGATGAAGATCTCCAACAACCGGCTTTATGTCCATGTCGGCCGGGTATATAATCCTGACATTTTGGTAATTATCGCGGATTTTTTTAATCATGTCCAAAAGGTGTCATGGGTCTTTGTTTCCGGTATTCACGGTGAACGTCTCGTGGTCATCTTCCGCTGTGACGGCTACAAGAAAAACGCCGGCCGCCTGGCGGAAAATATATTCGCCGAGGTGGGGTCGGCCGGCGGCCACCGGGAGGCGGCCCGGGCCGAGGTGCCGCTTAAAAATCTTGACAAGCACGATCAGGATTTCAGTACCAGAATTCTAATGCGTTTAACGAGAAGGCATATGTAACAGCCATGCCCGGTTCCCCTGGTACAACGAAACATAAAAGTCGCGGTAAGGCCGACACCTTTGGCAGGTGGCTTCCATATAAACCTCGGTAACGGTTCAGCTCTCCCTTCCCCCAATCCATAATCTGCCTATTCCTAAAGTGGCTGGTTATGAAAAATCTATCCTCCCGCACTTCTAAACTAATCCACTGCCGCGCAGTCCAAAAAAACGGTTACACCCCTTCGCGTGAAAATTCCCATAGGTTGTTGATAGTTGCTACTTGACAAAGTCTGTTCATCAGGTAAGTTTGATGGTAAATCCAAGTAGGGTCTACGGCCCTTCGCTTGGTTGTCTAACTGTTATGTGATGTATCTTAACCGGTTATTTTGTAAACGATCAATAAACCACAGTGGAAGGTAATCCGCCCTCCGATTTGTAAGCGTTTCATGGAGCGCTTATGTTACTTCCGCTGCCATTAAGCGAGCCAGATAAGTATGGGTGATAAAAACGGTGTGTTGGCAATGGTATTGGCCGGGGGCAGAGTGGATGAGCTTAACGTCCTGACCTACTACCGCCCCAAGTCGGCGGTTCCCTTCGGCGGATTCGCCAGAGTTATTGATTTCGCTCTGAGTAATTTATTGCACTCCGGCCTGGAGCGCGTGGCTGTTCTCAGCCAGTTTCGCTCCTTTTCCCTGATTAATCATATTGGCTCCGGTGCCGCCTGGGATATGCTGGGCCGCTATCGGGGCATTTCTATTCTGCCGCCCTCCAGCGGTTATGGCAATTCCGGCTGGTATCGAGGCACGGCGGATTCCGTATATCAGAATCTTGATTTTGTCCAATATTATGCCCCGGAAGTAGTTATGGTTCTCTCCGGCGATCATGTATACAAGATGGATTATCAGGCCATGCTGGATTATCATCGCGCCAAAAATGCTGATCTGACCATGGCCTGTCTGCGCGTTCCTATTAACGGCAGCCAGCGTTTTGGAGTTGCCGCTATCGATGATGAGGACGGTGAAACGGGCGGCCGGGTGCTGGACTACGACGAGAAACCGGCCAATCCCCGTTTTAACTGGGCCTCCATGACTATCTTTTGCTTTAAGCCGCGCGTCCTCTATGAGACACTGGCCGCCAATGCCGCCGAGGATGAATCCTTTGAATTCGGCCAGGATATCATCCCCCGTCTGCTGGCCGCCGGACGGCGGGTTTATGGCTATAAATTTCACGACTACTGGGCCTACACCCGTACCATCGAGGAATATTGGCAGGCCAATATGGATTTGTTAGGGCCTGACCCCTCAATAGACCTTGAGGCCTGGGGGCTGCGGACGAATCTTGAACACCGGGGTATCCGGGACTACGCTCCAGCCCGGATTGCTGCTGGCGCCGAAATCTCCGACAGCCTGATCTATAACGGCTGCGAGATAGAGGGCCGGGTAGAGCACTCCATTCTATTTCCAGGAGTTAAGGTTGCCCCTGGGGCCGTAGTCCGGAATTCCATCATTTTTTTCAATAACCGTATTGGCCGCGGGGCACGGCTGGAAAAGGTAATCAGCGATGTCAACAGTACGGTCGGTGCCTCTTCCATTTTAGGCGGCCCCGAGTCGGCGGTGGATGGCCGGGCTCTGGTTCTGGGCTGGAATAATCATCTGCCGCCGGAGACGATTATTGGTGAAGGATGTGTGATCTATCCCGGTCAGGATCCGGACAAATTCAGCGTGCAGACAAGCTGCGGAGAGGTGGTGCGATGATGGCCAATCACGACAATACCCTGGTTCTGCTCCTCGCTGGAGGCGTGGGGAGTCGTCTCAATATCTTAGTGCGAACCAGGGCTAAACCGGCGGTACCCTTTGGCGGTATTTACCGTATAATAGACTTTTCGTTGAGCAATGTCATGAATTCCGGGATGTCACGGGTCGGGGTGTTGACTCAATATAAACCCCTTTCCCTTATGAACCATCTTGGAATCGGCGAGGCCTGGGATCTAAGCGGCCGCACCAGGGGGATTAAGATTCTGCCGCCCCGTACCGGTGCCACAGATTCCGACTGGTATAAAGGGACGGCGGATGCCGTGCGTCAGAATATTGATTTTATCCGCGCCCATCCCTCTAAGGAGATTATTATTCTCTCCGGCGATCATATATATCATATGGATCTTGCTGACATGCTCGCCGTTCACCGCCGCAAGAAGGCCAATCTTACCATTGGCATGATGCGGGTGCCCCTGGAACAGATTCATCAATTCGGGGCCGGTATTGTTAATGAGAATGACCGGATTATCGACTGGGAGGAGAAACCCACGGAACCCAAAACCGACCTGGCCTCCATGGGTATTTATGTTTTTGATACTGAATATATGCTCCGTGTCCTGGAAGAGGAACGCCAGGAAAATGATTTCGGTATGCACATTATCCCCAGGGCTATCAGTCGTGACCGGGTATACGCCTATCCCTTCCGGGGCTATTGGCGGGATGTCGGCACTATACAGGCTTACTGGCAGGCCAATATGGATCTCTTGGATCCCGCCTCAGGTATCAGGCCGGCTCAATGGGGGATTCGTCCCAACCCCGATGCCGACGGCCGGGAGGCCGATCGGCCGGCGGCCCGTTTCGCGGCTGGTTCAAAGGTGAATAATTCACTTATTTCGGCGGGCTGCGTGATTGAAGGTGAGGTGAGTAATTCTATTTTATCACCTGGAATCAGGGTGGAGGCCGGAGCCGTGGTGCGTAATTCCGTTCTTATTGATGACTGTGTAATTGAGGCTGGAGCCGTGGTGGATCTTGCCATTATGGACAAACGGGTACGGGTCGGCCGGCGGGCGGTGGTGGGCCTGGGTGACAATCTGACTCAGGTCAACAGCCGGTACCCCCAGCATCTTTATACCGGCATTACTCTGCTTGGTAAAGACGCGGCCGTGCCGCCTGTCACCACCATTGGCCGGAATTGTATTATCTCTCCTCTTATCAAGGAGGATTCTTTTCCCGGCCGGGAAATTGTTAGCGGCACTACCATTGACTTGGACTGACCTTAACGGTGAAAGTGTAAGCGCTCCATGAACACCACCCTGTACACGTTCCAAGCCTGCTATGTTTCGTTGTGCCTGAGTGACCGGGCCTGGCATTACAAATTATTTTCCCGTAGAATTTTATGATCTCTCCATGCTTAGTTCGCCGTCCTGCCTCATACTCCAGCCTCCGCAGAATTTTTTCTCAATTTCAGCTTATCTTTCTCCCGGTTAGTTGTATTTTTCAGCTTTTCATTATAGACTTATGAATCTATTCACTGATTTGGCCGGGAAATAACTGTTAGAGCCAAAATAATTTAATTCCGCGAGGTAAAAATATGTTAAAGGCAATGTTATTAGCAATTAATCTCTTGTTATTAACCGCCACCCCACTCTTTGCCGCCAGCCATGGTGGCGGCGAGGGCGCGACCGAGGTTGTTCGTAATTTAACCAGCACCGGAATGGGCTGGACTGCGGTTATTTTGTTTGTCCTGGCCTACGTCCTGGTAGTTCTGGAAGAAACAATTCATCTCCGCAAGAGTAAACCGGTAATGTTAGCCGCCGGTTTTATCTGGATTCTGGTTGGCATTACCTTTGAACGGCTGGGAACACCTAAGGCCGCCGAGATTGCAATTAGACATAATCTCCTTGAGTATGCCGAGCTCATGCTCTTCCTGCTCTCGGCCATGACTTATATCAACACCATGGAGGATCGTAACGTCTTTCAGGCTCTGCGCTCCTGGCTTGTGGGCCGGGGATTTTCTCTACGGGTAGTTTTCTGGGTCACCGGTCTTCTGGCCTTTGTCATTTCGCCGCTGGCCGATAATCTGACCACCGCCTTACTCATGGGGGCCGTGGTTATGGCCGTGGCCGGTGATAATAAAAAGTTTGTCGCTCTCTCCTGTATCAATATTGTTGTGGCCGCCAATGCCGGGGGTGCTTACTCACCCTTTGGCGATATTACTACCCTGATGGTCTGGCAGAAGGGCAAAATCGAATTCATCCAGTTTTTAGATATTTTTATTCCCTCTCTCGTCAACTGGCTGGTACCGGCCATCTGCATGAGTTTTGCCATTGGCAAACAATTTCCCAAACCCTTAAAGGAAGCGGTAAAAATGAGATTTGGGGCCAAGCGGGTTATCTTCCTCTTCCTGTTGACCATTGTTACCGCGGTATCCTTCCATAATTATCTTGATCTGCCGCCGGCTGCCGGTATGATGCTCGGTCTGGCCTATCTCGGCATCTTCTCCTATTTTATAAAATTACATGAAGACCGTCTCGCTTTCCATGACGCTCCCCTCGGTGCCGGGGGTAATTTAGAATTTCCGCGCCCGGCTGAGGTCTCATATCAGCATTTGGACTTTATGCGTAAGGTTTCCCACGCCGAGTGGGATACACTGCTTTTCTTCTATGGCGTAATCATGTGCGTGGGTGGTCTGGCTCAATTCGGCTATCTGGCCCTGGTCTCTCAGCACATCTATACCGGTCTCGGTGCCACCAAGGCCAATATTCTGGTGGGGATCATCTCCTCTGTAGTGGATAATATTCCGGTAATGTATGCCGTTCTGACCATGGATCCGGTCATGCACCTGGGTCAATGGCTGCTGGTGACCCTCACCGCCGGAGTGGGCGGCAGTCTGCTTTCCATCGGTTCCGCGGCCGGTGTCGGTCTCATGGGTACCGCCCGTGGTACTTATACCTTTGGCTCCCATCTCAAATGGACGCCCGTTATCGCTCTGGGATACGCGGCCAGTATCTGGACAATGTTCCTGGTTGACACCCACACGTTTTAAGGGTATTGGGGGTAACGGTGAATTTGACTTATGAGCTCCTTTAAATCATTTAAACAACTGCCCCCAATCTCTCTGCCGGTTATCTTCTTTGGTCTGGCGGTCATAAGCGGCACCCTGCTTCTCCACGAGCCCATGAGTCTCACGCGGAGAATTTCCTGGACGGATGCCCTTTTTACCACCACCTCCGCTGTCTGTGTAACCGGTCTTACCGTGGTTGATACCGGCCAGACCTTCAGCCGTTACGGTCAGACCATTATCATGGTCTTAATTCAGATAGGCGGCCTGGGGATTATGACCTTTACCAGTCTGGCCTTTTATCTCGTGCGCCAGCGGGTATCTCTCACCGATAAAATTGCCATTGGCCAGGGTCTTGTCCCGCACAGCCTTTTCTCCCTGAGCCACATCCTGAAGGCTATGCTGTTAGGGACTCTGCTCATAGAAGGCGGCGGGGCGTTACTGCTCTATTTTATGGCCCCGTCCGGCTCATTCCCGCCCTTTTCGGCCCTGTTCCATGCCGTTTCCGCCTTTTGTAATGCCGGATTCGCTCTCCAGCCGGATAACTTAACGGCCTGGCGGGGCAACTGGCCGGTTAATATTATCTTTATGACTCTTATTGTCAGCGGCGGTCTGGGCTTTTCCGTTCTTCTGGAGCTTTTTACCCTGGCCAAAGCCTATTTCTCGGCCAAGAGGCCGCGGCCGCGTCTGACCTGGTATGCCGGTATTGTCCTCAAGACCTCCTTCTGGCTCATTATCGGCGGCTGGGTGACTATCTTTCTGGCCGATTTCATCGGCTTTCACCGCCATTCTCCAACGCCCGACGCCATTCTCGTTTCACTGTTTCAATCCGTAACCTGCCGGACAGCGGGATTTAATACCATGAACATTCACGCCATGACCAATGTCTCTCTGTTTATCATGGTGATTCTGATGTTCATCGGCGGCGCTCCGGGTTCCTGCGCCGGAGGTATCAAAGTAACCACCTTTCGGACGATTTTATCCTTCATCACTTCTGAATTAAAGGGCCGGGCGCAGGTAAGGGCCGGACGTTTCGCCATCTCTGGAGAAGCGGTAAAAAAGGCTCTGGTTCTGGTGATATTCTCCGGTCTGCTGATTATAGCCGCCACCCTTATTCTCTCTATAACCGAGGGTGGTGACCTGCCGCACCCTCAGACCAGGGGGCTTCTTTTTGAAATTTTATTCGAGGCGGTATCGGCCTTCGGCACCGTGGGGCTGAGCACCGGCCTGACTCCGCATCTCTCCATGGCCGGTAAATGGATTATCACCGCCCTGATGTTTATTGGCCGTTTGGGGCCGCTGATTTTTTTAGCCTCCATATCGGCCATGCGCCGGGAGGAGCTTTACCAGTTACCAGAGGAAGAAATTCTCATAGGATAGAGAACTTAAAGGAGTAAATAAATGAATAATTTTGTCCAGGTTGGCGTTATCGGCCTTGGAAAATTCGGTTTGGAATTTGGCCGGCAACTGGCCGCCCAGGGAGTAAATGTTCTTGGTATTGACAATAGAGAAGCCAATATTAAAGAGGCCCGCCATGTTTTTACTCAGGTTTATAAGGCCAATGCCACTCAAAAAGAGGCCCTGCTCCAGATGGGGATGGGAGATTTAAGCCACGTTCTGGTGAGCGTGGGGGATTCTATTGCCGCCAGTGCCATGATCTCCATGTATCTGAAGGAACTGGGAGTGCCGGTGGTCTGGGTTAAGGCCATCAATCAGGATCATGCCAAATTATTGAAAAAAGTCGGCGTTGACGATGTCTTTATGCCGGAGCGTATGGCGGCCCGCCAACTGGCCAACCGTATCACGATTCCCGGCTTTATTGATTATTTTCCCTTCAACGAGGAAATTGTGGTGAAGGAAATAAAAATTAATAGTTGGGCCGGCCGCAGTTTACGGGAGCTGAATCTCACCAACAAGTACCGGATTCAGGTTATAGCGGTTAAAAAAAATCAGGCCAAGGACTATGTATTGGTTCCCCAAGCTGATGAAAAACTGGCGGTTGATGATCTGTTGGTCGTGATAGGTGAGATAAACAGTCTGGCCCAGATTGAACCATAGTCTTTTGAACGTTGAGATTAATGTAACGGCATTATGTTACCAAATAAATAAAAATGAGGAAAATGCTATGTGCCAGATGAGTATTATTGTTGAGAAAGACGGGCGGGAGGAGGTCGTTTTAAAAAATGCCGCTCAGTTAGAGGTGGTGGAAGAGGGCATCAAAGTCAGCGCCCTCTTTGAAGAACCGCTGATTATTGCCGATGTCTTTGTTAACCGCATTGATTTTTTAGACGGTGAAGTACGCTTGAAGCACCGGTCTTAGGGTAAGCGCTCCTGAAACGCTTACAGGCAGGGGCTATGAAGTTGGGGTAACCGTTCACCTGCACCCCATCTTCGTCCGTTTCGGCCCCCTCACGTACAACAGGTACGCTTCGGGGGCCGAAACGAACGAACCTGGGGCACATCTGAATGGTTACAGTTTACGAGTTGAGGGTAATTTATTGCCTCTGCTGAACGGTTACAAGTTGGGTGCGGTTAATTGACTTACGTCTTTAGGCCTTTAGCCCCTTACGAAAAAATAGGCAGCCGGCTTATTTCCATGAAGGAGCTGACATGGTAATCGGCCTTTAGCCGCTCATTTTTAAAGGCAATCATCCGCATACCAACGGCGGCGGCGTGCTGTACATCAATCTCTGAATCCCCAATATAAACGCACTCCGCTGCCGTCAAATCAAAGTATTGCAGAATTTGGTAAAGGGCCTCGGGATGGGGCTTGGCGTTCTCCACATCTTGCGAGGTGACCACCTTGGTAAAATAAGCGCTTAGTTCAAACATCTCCAGAATCGTCCCCATGGTATTTGAACGATTGGTACTGATGGCCCGCTCGATATCCGGAGTCAGGAAATCCAAAAATTCCCGCAAATCAGGTTCTATACGCATATATTTCAAAAAGGGGGTATATTCTACCCCGAGACGGTAGCTGTCGGCCGCCTTATAATCGGCGGGATAATTGCGGAATATATGTCTTATTGAATCCGTTACATGATGAACATGGCAGAAACGTAATTCATTATCATCCATGGGCGGATGACCGAAGTGAGCCAGTATCCGGTTATAGTAGGCCCGATTGGCTTCAAGGGAATCAAACATCACGCCGTCGCAGTCAAAGATAACTAATTTAAGTTTTGTCATGTAATACAGTTACGAGTTTAGGGGAACTTGTCTTCCCTGTTGAAAGTTACAGGCCAAATATTTTTTTAAATAGTATTATGTTGTTTGGGGCATCGCACGATGTTGTGAACATAAAGGTGAATAACAAAAAATGCAATTTGAAACTGATTTTTTAATTATCGGCAGCGGCATAGCGGGGCTGTCCTTCGCCTTAAAGGCGGCCGCTCTGGGCCGGGTTACCATGGTAACCAAGAAGGGCCAGGTGGATTCCGCCACTAATCGGGCTCAGGGGGGGATTGCCTGTGTGCTTGATGCCGCCGACAGCTTCGCGGATCATGTCCGGGATACCCTGATCTCCGGGGCTGGTATCTGCGATGAGCGGGTGGTGCGCATGGTGGTGGAAAGCGGCCCGGCCCGGGTGCGGGAACTTCTGGAGATTGGCGTACCCTTTGAAAATGACGGCTGCGGCCATCTTGATCTGGGCCGGGAGGGCGGCCATTCCGCTCGTCGTATCGCCCACGCCTATGACCTCACCGGTCATGAGATTGAGGCCTCACTGCTGGCAGCGGCCAACAGCAGCCCTAATATCACCATCCTGGAAAACCATATTGCCGTTGACCTGTTATTAGCCGGCCGGGCCGGGCTTGCCGCCGGCAGCCGCCCCGAGGATGAACGCTGTCTCGGGGCCTATGTCCAGGAGGCTGATACTCTGAAAATTCACACCTTTCAGGCCAAAGTAACCATCCTCTCCACCGGCGGCACGGGCAAGGTCTATCTCTATACCACCAATCCTGATATTGCCACCGGCGACGGCATCGCCATGGCTCACCGCGCCGGGGCCAAGGTGGCCAATCTGGAGTTCGTCCAGTTTCATCCCACCTGTCTCTATCATCCCAAGGCCAAAAATTTTCTCATCTCCGAGGCGGTGAGGGGGGAAGGCGGCCGTCTCATTGACGCCCGCGGCCGGGCCTTTATGGCGGGATATGATCCCCGTGGTGATCTGGCTACCAGGGATATGGTGGCCAGAGCCATCGATACCGAGCTTAAAACCAGCGGTGATGATTCCGTCTTCTTAGATATCAGTTACAAGCCGGCGGCCTTTATAAAAAAGCGCTTCCCCCACATCTACAGCACCTGTTTGTCATACGGTATAGACATTACCACCGAACCCATTCCCGTCGTCCCGGCCGCTCATTATATGTGTGGCGGTGTCCGCACCGATATCATGGGGCGTACCAATATAAACTCCCTTTATGCCCTGGGAGAGACGGCTTGTACCGGACTGCATGGCGGCAACCGTCTGGCCAGTAACTCACTTCTTGAGGCAGTGGTTTTTGCCGAGCAGGCCTTTCAGGATTGTAAGAAGATGTGGCCGGAATTACGGCGTCAAAAGGTTCCCGCCCTGCCTGCCTGGTCTGCCGGGCAGGCGGAAAAGCTTGAGGAATGCGTACTTATAAGCCATACCTGGGATCAAATCAGACGCCTGATGTGGGATTATGTCGGCATTGTCCGTCGTGAAAAACGTCTGCTGCTTGTCCAGGAAAATCTAACCATTCTCCAGCAGCAGGTTAAACAGTATTATCACGATTATCTCCTGACTCCTGATCTTGTAGAACTCCGTAATATCGCCCTCCTCGCGGATCTGATTGTCCAATCAGCCCTGCGGAGGAAGGAGTCCCGCGGGCTCCATTTTATGATTGATTATCCCGCTATGCTCGATAATCCCGCCCCCTTTACCGTCCTTTAAAGGGAAGTACGAGTTTTCGTGGTCATAATGTCGCGCCAAAATAATAAATATTACCCATAGGTATTTTATTGTTTTTGTGCCTTGACAAACAGAAATAGCTATAGTATCAAGTTAAACCTAAATTTGATACTTGCTTGGCCATTTAATTTTTTAAAATAGTAAAGGAGGAGCAACATGGCAACAATCGAACATAATGGTAAAACCTACAACGTAGATGAGGATGGCTTCCTGACCAATGGTATGGAAGAGTGGGATGATAACTGGACAGACTATGTAAAGGCTCTGGAAGGTATCACGGAAATGACTGATGAGCATAACAAGATCATCAGCATTCTCCAGGAATACTACAAGAAGAATGGTATTGCCCCCATGGTTCGTATCCTGTCCAAGACCACTGGTTTCCCCCTGAAGAGGATCTATGAGCTGTTCCCCTCAGGACCTGGTAAAGGAGCCTGTAAAATGGCTGGTCTGCCTAAACCTACCGGTTGCGTTTAATCATTTTTGGTTAAAGAGCGCGAAAAAGGCACCTTTTTTTAAAGGTGCCTTTTTTTTTGCCCGCTCAATTAGAATTATATTCAGTCCGCTGCATTCAGCATCTCTTCATGGACAGCGTCTGTCATCTCCTTATAGCGGGCCGCTGAAAGCCGTGCCCCCCGTATTCCGCCCCGTAGATTTATCTCAATCAAATAATTATTTTTACCGCTGACCATCAAATCAAGATGAGCGTAAGGGAATTTCCCTCTGGCCATCACCTGACGACATATTTTCTGCTGCCCGGCGCTTAACTCACAGGGCGAGCTTGTGCCGCCGCAATGTAGATTATGACGGAAATTCGCCCCGTTATGGCGTTCATAGGCCTCTACATAATCGCCGATAACAATAACCCTTATATCTCTCGCGCCTTTATAAAAGGGCTGAAGAACAAAAGGGAATGGCAGGCTGCCGAGAGTGGCCAGGCTGTAAACTTCTTCAATGGACTGCCAGAGCTGCACACCAAGACCGGCATTTTTACCATCCTGCTTAGTCACCACCGCCCCGGTCGGGAATAACGCCAAGGCTTCAAGGAGCTGGTGAATATCATAAACAGCCGTGGTCAAGGGCGGCATCCAGGGGCCAAAGACTTTGGCCTGCATTGTCTTACGACGGCTGATGGCCTGGGAGAGAGCCGAAGGAATCAATCTGACTCCCCGTTCCAACAGGTCAAGGAGTATGCTGTCCTCACCCGGCCGTGTACTGACGCGGCCAACGACTGTATCCGCCGCACCCAGCTCATCAAACCTTCGGCGCAGGGTCTGGTTATCCCTGATAATCAGAGGCTTCCGGGCCATAATCAGAAGAGCATTGCCAGAAAACGTTGATGGGAATATGACAAATCGGCATTACATTCGGCGCAGTAAAATTTAATATCACCCAATATCTGTGACTCATCACCATCCTGGCTGAAACTGCAATCATCATTCTGGACATAACGGGTGGTAATTATCACTCCGTCCGCCACCTCAAAAAAATCAGTATCATTGCCGCATTCGGGGCAGATAATCCGCATTGTGGAATTCTTATTCATTTCATACCTTTTTAATAAGGGCTCGCCGGTGATTGGTGAACTCTTACGCTGTCTTTGCAGCATCAAATTTGGTGTTGAGCTGTTTTCTTTCTAATAGTGCATAACAAACTTTCTCTCGCCCTCAACCGGGGCGATGGAGTGGGAGATTACCCCGCTTACGGTCGACATGGGCGGCCCCTTGTGAAGCCAGTTAAGAAGACGTCTGACTTCGGTCTCTTCCCCCTGAATTTCGGTTTCCACCTTGCCGTCATTACGGTTACGTACCCAGCCGCAGAGCCCGAGCTTCCGGGCTTCATCCACGGTTGAGGCCCGGAAATAAACCCCCTGTACCCGGCCGCTGATAACAGCATGTATTCTGATTAAAGCCATAATCGCTAGATCCAAAGCTACAAATTAATCATTATCTGGTAATTGCAGATTACCACTCAGTAAGGCGGTAAATTCGTCTTCGGTAAGAATCCGCAAGCCCAGGTCGCGGGCCTTTTTCTCCTTACTGCCGGCCTTGGCACCGCAGACCACAATGGCCTTCCTGCTTACCGTTGAAACTACCTTCCCCCCTAATTCCTTGACCCTGGCTTTGGCCTCGCTGCGGGACATTGTCAGGCTGCCGGTGAAGACAAAAGACTTATTGGACAGGGGCAGGTTAGAGGCCGATTCCTGGTTAGTTAATTTAAGGCCAAGGGCCGATAATTGCTTCAGCATCTCACTTACAGCCTGGTTAGCAAAGTAGAGCCGCAGACTATCGGCCGCTTGAGCGCCTATGCCATCCACGGCGAGGAGTTCTTCACGAGAGGCTCGCCGCAGGGCATTCAAATCGCTGAAATTGCGGGCCAGCAACTGGGCATTAACCTCACCCACATAGCGAATACCCAAGGCGGCCAGGAAACGGGAGAGAGGCACCTGCTTACCGGCAAGAATTGCCTGCACCACATTGGCCGCCGACTTCTCGCCCCAACCCTCTAAGGGGGCCAGTTTCTCGGCAGTTAATTTATATATATCCGGAATACTGTTAACCAGCCCTTCATTGTAGAGCTGCTCCATTGCCCGGCGGCCAAGACCTGGAATATCCAGTCCGGCCTTGCTGGTATAATGAATTAAAGCCCTGATTAATTGGGCGGGGCAGAGGGGATTCGGACAGCGGCTTATAACTTCACCCTGAGGGCGCTGCAGGGGCTCAGCGCAGCGCGGACAATTAGTGGGCATCTTTATCAGACCTTCCGTTCCCTGGCGCCGTTCAACAATGGGTTTGACTATTTCGGGGATCACATCTCCGGCCCGCTGTACCAGCACCACGTCTCCAAGGCGTAGATCCTTGCGCTTTATCTCGTCCTCATTGTGGAGGGTAGCCCGGCGCACGATGGCTCCGCCTACATCCACCGGCTCCAGAATGGCCACCGGGGTAACGGCTCCGGTGCGGCCCACGCCAAACTCAATATCCACCAATTTCGTAGTGGCCTGAATGGCCGCGAATTTCCAGGCCACAGCCCAGCGCGGGCTGCGGGCCTTGTTGCCCAGCCGGTTTTGCAGATCAAAATCGTTCACCTTGACCACCATGCCGTCAATCTCATAGGGTAATCGCGGCCGCTGCTCCTGAAGGTAGTTGAAATGAGCGCTTACTTCGTCAATACCCCGGCATAATCCGGTATGAGGATTGCGTTTAAAACCCAGTTCCCGCAGCCAGTCAAGGGAATCAAGATGGGTCTGACACGGGCTTGCCGTGGTATCTCCCAAGGCATAACAGAAGAAATCCAGCGGCCGGGCCGCGCAAATTTGAGGATTCAACTGGCGCAGAGAACCCGCGGCGGCATTGCGTGGATTGGCAAAAGGCGGCTCGCCGCCGCGCAGACGTTCTTCATTTAAAGCCTTAAAGCCTTCAGTGGTCATGAAGACCTCTCCCCGCACCTCAAGAATACCCGGCACTTTGCCCGTGAGCCGCAGAGGAATGGCGGCAATGGTCTTTATATTGGCCGTTATATCCTCTCCTGTCCAGCCGTCACCACGGGTTGCCCCCACCTTTAAGAGACCATCCTCATAAATCAATTCCACTGCCAGGCCGTCCAGTTTGGGTTCAGCGGCATAGGCAAGCGGGGTATCGAGGTGCAGAAAACGCCGTAGGCGTACCTCAAAATCAACCATCTCCTCCCGGCTGAAGGCGTTCTCGAGGCTCAACATCGGAGAATGGTGCTTAATGGGGTTAAACTTGGCCAGCGGTGTCCCGCCTACCCGCTGACTGGGCGAATCTTCACTTATCAGGTCGGGGAAACGGGTTTCAATATCAAGTAATTCCCGAAACAGTGTGTCATATTCACCATCGGAGATGGTGGGGTCATCGAGGACATAATAGCGCCGGGCATGATAAGCAAGCTCTTTACGCAACGCGGCAAGACGCTGCTCTGCCTCGGCTTTGGTCATCATCAGGCTGGATCTGGTAATAATTTACCGCCTTTGGCGATATTCTCGTGTTTAACCTCATCAATAAAGACCAAGATAGAATCTTTAGGTTTATTGGCTGCCCGGGCGATAACCTCGGTTACCCCGGCGCATATTTCCTCTTTCTGGTGTCGCCGCAATTCACCCGCTACTCTTATATTGACGTATGGCATTTTTTCTCCTTTAATTCGCCTGGGGCGTATGGCACGGCCCCGGTCAGCTTATTTGTTTTTAGCCGCGGCCTGACCGGCAATGGTACTGCCGGCGAGATAGGCCCCGTCAAGTGCCGCATTTTTAAGATCGGCGCCCTTTAGATTGGCTCCGGCCAGATTGGCGTTATAGAGGTCAGCTCCTTTTAAATAGGCATCGGTAAGGTTGGCATTTCTGAAATTGGCGCCCTTAAGGTCGGCATATTTAAAATTAGCGTCCTGAAGATTAGCACCCTCAAAATTGCATCTTTCGAGAAAGCTCTCCTTGAAATTCACGTCGGATAGATCCATGCCGGAAAAATCACATTCCACGCATATCCGCCGGTCAAGGGCCTGCTCCAGTATTTTCTTCCTGTCCACCGGCGCGGGAGCGGTTTTGACTGCTTGAGCCACGGCCAATGCCGCCGGTTTCTTGGCTAAGGCCTTATGAGTTGCCGGTTTTTCAGCGGCTTTTTTAACAGTCTGGGTTACTGCCGCCGGCTTTTCAGGCTTTTCGGGTTTTGCGGGTTTCGCGGACTTAGCGGGTTTGGCACCTTGAGCTAATCTGGCCTTACTTAGATAGGCCCCGTCAAAAACGGTACCCTGGACATTGGCGCCCCGCATATCAGCCTTATAGAGATCCGCCGCCTCAAAAACAGTTCTGGAAAGATTAGCGCCCCGTAAGTCCGCCCCGGATAAATCCGCCAGCCGCAAAGAGGTGTTATGGAGATCAGCCCCCCGCAGATTGGCTCCAGCTAATTTGGCCCGGTTGAAATCCTTGTCGGATAGAGGCGCCTGGCTTAAATCGCAGCCTGGACAGGCATTGACCCGCAAGAATTTATTTAGATCCGCCTTGTTAAAGGCCAGAGCACTGGTACTGGTGAGCAGGAGAACAATACTGAGGAGATAGATAATTTTTTTCATATTTTTTTATTACACATCGCTTAAGTATATGCCTGAAAGGAATAATTTAATTTTACAATTACACGTAACTATTCAGCAGGGGCAATAAAATTTCCTAAACTGGTAGTCGTAACTGTTCAGCAGTGCTCCAGATTCGGAGTCTACGCTTTCCTGTTCATTTAGGACTTTGAAGCATACTTCCGTATTCGAAAAGTCCTAAATGGACGAAGATGGGGTGCTGCTGAACAGTTACAATTAAAAAGCCCCCGCGAGGAGGCTTGGCAGAACTGTAAATCAGACCTCCGGAGTGTGTTAATAACGGTAATATTCCGGTTTATAAGGGCCGTCCACTTTCACTCTGATATAATCGGCCTGCTCTTGGCTCAGGGTTGAAAGATGAACGCCGATTCTCTCAAGATGGAGACGGGCCACCTTTTCATCTAATTTTTTGGGCAGGAAGTAGACCTTATTCTCGTAATTTTCAGAATTCTCCCACAGCTCAATTTGGGCCATTACCTGGTTGGTGAAAGAGTTGCTCATCACAAAGCTGGGATGACCGGTGGCACAGCCGAGATTAACCAGGCGCCCTTCGGCGAGAATAATGATTTTCTTGCCGTCCGGGAAGATAACATGATCCACCTGGGGCTTAATGTTTTCCCACTTGAGATCCCGAATAGAGGCAATATCTATTTCGCTGTCAAAATGGCCGATATTGCAGACAATGCTTTCATCTTTCATCGCCTCCATATGGGGCCTTTTGATAATCTGGATATTACCGGTGCAGGTGACGAAGATATCGCCCAGAGGGGCGGCTTCCTCCATGGTTACTACCCGAAAGCCCTCCATGGCGGCTTGTAAGGCGCAGATGGGATCAATCTCGGTTACCAGTACCGAGGCTCCCATGCCGCGAAAGGCCTGGGCGCAGCCCTTACCCACATCACCATATCCGCAGACCACGGCGATCTTACCGGCGACCATGACATCGGTGGCTCTCTTTATTCCGTCCAGCAGAGATTCCCGGCAGCCATAAAGATTATCAAATTTGGATTTAGTAACCGAGTCATTGACATTAAAGGCCGAAGCCTTCAGAAGACCATCCTGCTCCATCTCATTCAGACGATGAACGCCGGTGGTGGTTTCTTCACTGATTCCCCGCACATCCTTCATCAATTCGGGATACTCCTCGTGCATGACCCTGGTGAGATCACCACCATCATCGAGGATCATATTGGGCCGCCAGCCATCCGGCCCCTCAATGGTCTGCCGGATGCACCAGAGAGATTCCTCTTCTGTTTCGCCCTTCCAGGCAAAAGTTGGAATCCCGGCCGCTACCATGGCTGCGGCGGCGTGATCCTGGGTGGAAAAAATATTACATGACGACCAGCGCAGTTCAGCCCCCAGGGCGACCAGAGTCTCCATGAGCATCGCGGTCTGAATGGTCATATGCAGGCAGCCGGCAATCCGAGCGCCCTTTAAGGGTTGCGAGGCGCCATATTCTTCCTGCAGACTAATTAGGCCCGGCATCTCACTTCTGGCAATGGCAAGCTCCTGCCGGCCCCATTCCGCCAGACCAAGATCAGCTATCTTATAATTACCTTCTTTTAATGGTTCTGTCATTTCTGCCCCTTATTTTTTATAGTATTGGTAGATTTTACCATCAGACTTAATCTATTTTTATAAACCGGCATCGGCTTTTAAGGCCTCCGCCTTATCGGTGTTCTCCCAGGTGAATTCGGCCCGTTCACGGCCGAAATGGCCATAGGCGGCGGTCTTTTTATAGATGGGACGCAGGAGATCAAGATGTTGGATAATTGCCTTGGGCCGCAGATCAAAATGCCGCATAATTAATTTTTTAATCTCAACATCGGCAATCTTGCCCGTGCCAAAGCTGTTTACATTAATGGAAACCGGCTGCGATATACCAATGGCGTAGGCAATCTGTACCTCAATTTCAGCGGCAATTTCAGCGGCCACCAGATTTTTGGCCACGTAACGCCCCATATAGGCGGAGGAACGGTCAACCTTGGAGGGATCCTTGCCGGAGAATGCCCCGCCGCCATGAGAACCCATGCCGCCGTAGGTATCAACTATAATCTTACGGCCGGTGAGGCCGCAATCACCAACCGGGCCGCCAATCACAAAACGACCGGTGGGGTTAATCATATACTTGGTGTTTTTGTCTATAAACTCGGCTGGTAGAATGGGTTTGATAATCTCCTCCATAACCCCGGCCTTTAAATCTTCATAGTCAACCTCGGGAGAATGCTGGGTGGAGATAACCACCGTGTCAATTCGTTTTGGGCGTTTATTTTCATACTCAATTGTTACCTGGCTCTTGGCATCCGGCCGCAACCAGGGCAGTCTGCCGGCCTTCCTGACCTCGGACTGCCGCTTCATGAGCCGATGGGCCAGGGTAATGGGCATGGGCATCAAGACCTCGGTTTCATTGGTGGCATAACCAAACATCAGGCCCTGATCCCCGGCGCCCTGATCAAGATCAATGCCGCTGCCCTCATTAACCCCCTGGGCGATATCCGCTGACTGCTTGTCAATACTGGTAAGAATGGCGCAGGATTGTGAATCAAAGCCCATGTCCGATGAATTATAGCCAATCTCCCGGATGGTATCCCTGACAATCTGCGGCATATCCACCCAGGCCGAGGTGGTAATCTCTCCGGCGATTACTGCCATCCCGGTGGTCACCATGGTTTCACAGGCCACCCGGCTGGCGGGATCCTGGGCCAGCAGACCGTCTAAAACAGCATCTGAAATCTGATCCGCGACTTTATCGGGATGGCCCTCGGAAACGGACTCCGAGGTAAAAAAATAATTATTTTCATTCATTATATATCCTCTTTGATTTACCCGCCGGAACGGGAGGTTGATATGTTCAAAACCAGGCTGGTTAATCGTTCATTAACCGGAGCTGGAATATTAAAAGTTGCCGCTAAACGGACTATCTCGCCATTTATGGCCTCGACTTCCGTGCCTCGCCCCTGCCGGACATCCTGCAGCATGGAGGAGATATTGCCCGCGGTGGCCCGGCAGACCGCCAGCGTCCGCCCCACCGGATCAGGGCTGATTTTAATGCCGCGGGCCTCAGCCACCGCCGCGGCCTCCAGAACTGCCTGCCGCATGGTTTCCCGCGCTTTAGGCAGGGCCAATAATTTACCGTTGGGGCAGTCGTAAATTGCTGTCAGGGCATTTACGCCCACATTAATCAATAATTTATCCCAGACTGCCGCTTCAATATCAGGGCTGATTCCAGCCCTCATCCCGGCGGCATTAAACAATTCAACCAAGACCGCCAAACGCTCGTCCGCCGCCTGCTTCAAAAAGCCAAAATGGGTAAAACCTGCTCCCCCGAAACGCACCACACCCGGTGTCGCCAGGGTGGCACCCATGGCCGTTACGGCCAGAGCCCAGGGGGCACCTGCTGAATCTTGCAGAATGGGTAAATGGCGCAGACCGTTCTGCATAGAAACTAACAACGGCCCTTCTTTAATAAGAGGGGCCGTTTGTGCCAGGGCATTGATTACATCAGCGGATTTTACACACAATAATAAAGCCTCGGAGCCGGCTATTGCCGCGGGCTTTGTTGTTGCCCGCACCGCGTATACCTGCCGTCGGCTGCCCTCCACCAGACAGACCCCCTTTCGGTCAAGTAACGCCGCCCGGGAGACCTGGTGGTCAAGGAGAGAAACCTGGTGTCCGGCCTTAGAGAACAGGGCCGCCAGCAGACAGCCAAGGGCTCCGGGCCCGACAATGGTAATTCGCATTTTTTATCGCTGTGCGCCGGGAATTATTTGGCCCCCTTGGCGGTATCCTTAACAACCTTGGCCTGTTCAATAATCACATCGTATTTATAGCCGGAACCAAAATCCTTATCAGCCTCCACTACACCATTAACGGTAACGATATCGCCTTTGGCGGCCACATCCTGGGTGGTTATTACCAGATCATGGGTGTTCTGCATGGGGTTGCCGGTACCATCCTGAATATGAATCCAGTTTTTACCCATAATGTTTTTAGAGATTTTAACCACCTGGCCTCGTACCACAATATGTTTTGAGTTTAAGGCCTTGCGCTTGGTATAAAGCTCACCCACAGTATAGGCGTTGGGGCCGGTGGCCTTGCTGATTTTCAAATTTTTAAAGGGCACGATACTGCCGGCTGAACCGCCGGAAGTCATGGCCGCCGCCCCGCTGCCGGCCGCGGCAGCTGAGGCAAAATCGCCTGCCGCCTTATCGCCGGCCCGCAGAACGCCGGAGGCGAAAATAATCTTGCCGAAGGTCTTACCGAGGGTCTTGCTGGTAAAATTCTCCATTACTGAACCGCCCTGCAGGGTAACAACCTCGCCAACCTTTAAGTCAGACTTGGGGATCGCCGCCCAGATGCCGTCCTTGGAGCCGTTATCCAGACGAATATAGGTATAACCGCTGGCATCCTTTACCTCCAGTACCTTGCCCTTAACCGGGGCGGCGGCAGCCGCCGGGGCCTGAACCGCGGGCTGAGCTGGAACAGTGGAAGTGACAGCTGCCGTGGTCTTTTTCTGTTCTGCCTTTTTCTGATTATTGCCGCAGGCCGCCAATGACATTGCCATGGTCAAGCCAGTAAAATAACAAACAAATTTTTTCATTTTCATGGTAAATTTTCTCCTGATTTTATTAATTACTGTGATTATTGTCTTTTGACGCTTATAAAAGTCGCAACAAGGCGACAAGCTTTGGCAGGTGACCTTTATATAGACCATAGTCCCCTGGAGTTTTCTTGCTGTTTGCCCAGAGCAATTACGATAAAACAATAGCACAAATTTTTTTTTATACCATTATTTTTTCTGAAAGGCAAAACTCAACTTATCATTTTTCAAACCCACCTTCACGATACCGCCCTGCCGCAGACGGCCGAAAAGAATTTCATCGGCCAGGACATCACCAATCTCCTTCATAATCAGCCGGGCCATTGGTCTGGCGCCATATTCAGGGCTATAGCCCCTAACTGCCAGCCAGCCTCGAGCCCGCTTGTTTAATTTGATTTTTACCTCCTGCTCGGATAAGCGCCCCTGTAACTGGCGAATTAATTTATTAACTATAAGCTCGATTACCGGCAGGTCAAGCTGCTGAAAACGAACTATCGCGTCGAGCCGATTTCTGAATTCCGGCGGAAAAATGCCCTTGATCTCCTTTGCTCCCCTATCCTGATTGGAGGAGGTAAAGCCGATCCCCTGCCCGGCCATCTCCCGGCCGCCGGCGTTGGTGGTCATGATGACGATTACATTCCTGAAATCTGCCTTCCGGCCGCTGTTATCAGTCAGTACGGCGTTGTCCATGACCTGAAGAAGGATATTAAAGACATCGGGATGGGCCTTCTCCATTTCATCGAGGAGCAATATGCTGTACGGATGCTTACGAATGGCATCGGTCAGCAGGCCGCCCTGGTCAAAGCCCACATAGCCTGGCGGGGCCCCAATAAGCCGGGCCACGGCATGCTTTTCCATGTATTCACTCATGTCAAAGCGCTCAAAGTTAATCCCCAGGGCCTGGGCCAGCTGGCGGGCGGCTTCGGTCTTGCCCACCCCGGTGGGCCCGGAAAACAGGAAGCAGCCCGTGGGGCGGTCCGGGGCGTTTAATCCGGCGCCGGCCCGCTTGACCGCGGTGGTCAGGGCGGTAATGGCCTCATCCTGGCCGAATATATTATTGCGCATGGTTTTATTTAAATTACGGAGCCGGGCCGTGCGGGAGGCCGTGGCGCTGCGGGCGGGAATCCGGGCTATCCGCGACACCACCTTTTCCACATCCCGTACCGCTACGCGTCGACGGCGGGCAGCGCTTAGACGCAGAGCGGCACCGGCCTCATCAATTACATCAATGGCCTTGTCGGGTAGAAAGCGATCATTTAAGTAACGGTTGGCCAGATCGGCCGCCGCCTCCATTACCGCGGTGGGATAGACGGCATCATGATGCTCCTCATAGCGTGATTTAAGGCCTTGCAGAATCGCAACGGTCTCCGCCACCGAGGGCTCCTCCACATCCACCTTCTGGAAACGGCGGGACAGAGCCCGATCCTTTTCCACATAGTTTTTATACTCCTCATAGGTGGTGGAGCCGATACATTTCAAGGCCCCGTTCTGGAGAGCCGGTTTCAAGAGATTAGAGGCGTCCATACTGCCGCCGCTGGTGGCCCCAGCCCCGACAATGGTATGAATCTCGTCAATAAAGAGGATTATATTGCCGGCCTCCTTCACCTCGTTCAAGACCCCCTTCAGGCGCTGTTCAAAATCACCCCGGTATTTGGTGCCGGACAATAAAGAACCCATGTCCAGGAGGTGAATATGACTGTCTTTAAGGAGATCAGGTGTCAGACCCTGGTGAATACGCAGAGCCAGCCCCTCCGCGAGGGCTGTTTTGCCCACCCCCGGCTCTCCCACCAGCAGGGGATTATTCTTGCGCCGCCGGCAGAGAATCTGCATCATGCGCTGCAGTTCCGGGCCGCGGCCGATGAGTGGGTCAATACCGCCTTCAGCGGCAAGGAGGGCGAAATCCACCGTAAACCGTTCCAGAGCCGAGGGCTTGGAGGCCGGTTTTTCCTTTTCCGCCGGTTGCGTCTTTTCCGTTTCCGGCCCCTCGTCACCGGGCAGGATATGGGAGATATACTCCACCACCTGGAGGCGGCTGATTCCCTCCGCCTTTAAAAAATATACGGCGTATGAATCTTGTTCGGCAAATATAGCCGCCAAGACATCTCCAGAGTCAACCTTCTTCTTACCGGCACTCTGGACGTGGGCCACGGCCCGCTGCAGAACCCGGTTAAAGCCGATGGTCTGGGTTGGTTCGTAGTTTGCCTCGTTATTTACCCCAAGCAGATCACGTTTAAAAAACTGCTCAAGTTTATCCATCAGGGACTCAATATTACCGCCGCATCCTCTGATTATCCGCACCGCCATATCGTCATGCAGCAGACCAAAGAGAATATGTTCAACCGTAACATTATCATGGTGATGGGCCTTGGCCTCCCTGATGGCAAAGACCAGCGCTATTTCCAGTTTTGTACTGATCATAATTCACACCTTCCTTATTGAGCAGCGCAGCGGATGACCCTCCTGCCGCGCCCAGTCATGCACAATGGCCACCTTGGTTTCAGCCACATCTCTGGTGTATACCCCGGCAATTCCGGCCCCTTTTTTATGAACATTAAGCATGATATCCGTGGCCTGCTCCTCATTTTTGGCAAATACCGTCTGTAAAACCGTAACCACAAAGTCCATGGTAGTATAATCGTCATTATGGAGCAAGACCTCAAACAGGTGAGGTTCATCTATCTGCTGCTTATCCTCAATGCTGTTTTCTGTCCGGTTAATATTTTCTGTAGTCATTTTATGATGTCCTTCCCGTATCGTGCTGAACAGTTATATTATAGTGGTTATTGTCAGGCACCTGCTAAATAGTTTTTCAGACAATTAAATAAAAAACCCTCAAATACCAGGAGGGGCGGAACAGCGGAACTTTTAAGGCTGTATTCTGTATTTAAAAGCTCCCGCTGCCAGCGGATAAGATCGGCGGCGGCCATTTTGGAGGCCTTTTCAAACATCATGAATAAGGCGTAGGGATGTTTGGGCAGCTCTGCCAGCCAATCCGCCCGCAGTTCTTTAAATTCCGTTAGATAACCCTTTTGAAAGACACCGTAGGTCATGCCCGGTACAAAGGTGGGGCGCGGCGCATCTATGAAGGAGCGGACAACAAGCAATTTTCTTAAATAATTGCGCAGAGCGGCAATCAAGGCCAGAGGATGGGTGCCGGTCTCCATCATCCTGGCGGCAAGAAGCAGACTCTGGCGCAGATCGGTCCGGCCAAAGGCCTCGGTGAATTCATAAACGGCATCCTCTCTGGTTCGGGCGCAGAGGATATCCAGATCATTTATAGTTATGGTCTCGGCATCATCGACATAGAGGGCCAGCTTTTCCGTCTCCCGTACCACGGCCACCGGATGAAATCCCGCCCGTTCCATAAGGATATTTACCAACCGTGGAGCCATCTTCTTGCCCAGATTGTTCAGGGTCTGTTGAATTAACTCCCGCAGTACCGTCTCCTGGGAGTCCTTGACAGCCCTGGCAGAGCCGCTGCCAACGGCTAAATCAATAATTACGCCGTGTTCTTTTATAAACTTAAATAATTTTTTGCGTTTATCGACCTCGCTTGCCATGAGAATCAGGATGTTACCGGTGGGAATCCCGGCCGTCAGGGCTTCCATATATTGCGCCGCGGTCTTGTCTGCCGCGCCTGATTCTTTACGGCCCCGGCGGCTGTCGGTTCCGGGTGCCGTCAGGGCCGCCAGCCAGCTCAAATCGCCATTTGGTTTTGGAAAACCAAAGAGCTGCCGCCATTCTCCGGCGGCCGTCGTGGTTAGTTCCTCAATCGTCCGGCCGCCAAGGGCGGCAAATTGTTGCAGGACACGGGCGGCACGT
>DRPV01000326.1 GCA_011330685.1 Desulfobacterales bacterium | reverse complement strand
TCAGGCTTTATATCATCACCCTCAATTACCGGCGAGGTGTAGCCGTCTCTGGCGCCCATGGGGCTGTCAATATGTTCTTTGCCGTCCTTGGTGATTACATAACGTTCAACCCAGGTTCTGGTTACCGGCAGATCATATGGTATATCGTTCTCCAACTTACAGGCCTTGACACAGAAGCCGCAGCCCACACATTTCTGGACATCAACGAGAAAGGCCCAGCGTACCTTGGCATCGCCAATGGAAGCCTGAACCTCAGCCGGGTTCAAAAATTTAAAGGCAGTTACCGGCAGGCTGGCCGCGATACTGCCGGTGAAGGCATTTTTTAGAAATTTTCTTCGGCTGCAACTCATTTCATGTCCTCCAGACTGGGGTTATGCGGGTTATGGCAGCTGACGCAGTCCTTACCTGGGTTGTGAGTTCCAGGGTCAATGGCTGGTAAATCAGCCCGGTTGCTCAAGTTGTAGGGGAGACCGGTATGGCAGCGCAGACAAAGACCGCGGCTGGTATCTATGGGCAGGGTCTCCGGATTATCAGGATGGTCAACAGCAGGGCCGTGACAGTTTTCACATTGGATTATCTTATGTGGGGAGGCCATGATTTCCTTGAACTTTTCTTCATGGCAGTCCTGGCAGTATTTTCGGCCTTTGTAATGAACCTTCATGGCCTTCCAGTCGGATATCGCCCCTAAACGGTAAAAACTATAGGTAAAAGTTTTACCGTGAACTCCAAAATCTGCTGGAACCATCTTCGCTCGTGCCAGCAGAAGAATGGCTATGGCGGCAATCGCTACTGCGAAAGGCCGCCAGACATGGTTTTTCATACGCTACCTCCTTGGTTAAATTATCCGTTAATTGCCTTGACACTAAAAAAAATAACAATCGATTATCATTGACAATGATAGAGAAATATGGAACTTATTTATACCACTTTGTGGTGTACCACAAAGTGTTGTGCCACAAAGTATCGTACTACCATGTGGTATGCGCGGTTAGAATACGATGAAGTTCTGAAATGCGCAAGGAATAATTTTTTTATTGTTAATTTATTAATGGGTCGTTATCTGATCCCCTCTATGGAGGAGGATTCCTGATAAGCACGGGGTGATTATGGCTGGATCTTTCGGGTCTTTGGAGGGCAGAGTTGAATTTCTCACGGATGAGCTGTTGTTGGTCAAAAAGCAGCTTGAGCGGCTCCATCTGCGGTTAGACGGACTGGCTGCCGGGGTTGGGCAGCATAAAGTTGCTGATAAAGGCGAAGAAGTAACCAGCTCCACTCAGGTAAAGGTGTTAGAGACCGATTCATGGGCCAAGAGAGGCCAGGATCTGTTACCACGTTTGGCCGCCTTATCATTCATGCTTGTGTTCGCTCTCCTGCTTCGCACCATGACGGATAATGGCGTACTGGAGCATGTAATCGGTACCTATATTGGTCTCGTTTATGCTGCGGGGCTGGTTTTAGCGGGGATGTATCTCTATGGGCGCGGCAGTTCCGTGGCCCCGGTGTTTCCCGTCTGCGGTATCCTGCTGTTTCTGGCGGTACTGGTGGAAGGTCATGGTAAATTCGCGGCGTTAAGTAATACCGCCTCCTGTTTGTTACTTATAATTTTATCTCTTACGGTGGGATGGGCGGCTATTCACTATCGAGCCAAAACCGCGCTTTTTGTCATGCTGTGGGGCACCGCTGTCAGTGGTTTTGCCATTGATTTTCCCAATCCTGATTTCCAGCTTCTCGGTCTGCTTATTTTGACTCATGCCCTGCTTGCTCATCTTGCCGCGCGGCGGGGATGCAGTAACGCTCTGCGTTGGCATGCCCTGTTTATATCCCTTCTGTTCTGGGGCATGCTCTCCTTTAAACTGAATTTTAATCTCTTACACAAAACCGCTGATCTACCGCTGACGGCTCTCTATATCTTTCCTGTCCTGCTCGCCATGTTCTGGGCCTTTTATACCTATACCACCCTGTGGGCCAATCGAGCCGAACGCATGGAACAAGATATATTCCATAACCTGTTACCGATAATTGTCGCTGGAGGGGCCTATTTTGCTCTCTATGCCGTACTTATTCCCTGGCTGGGCGGCGGCGGCGTAAATATAGTTTTAGGCTGGGCCGCGGTTGCTGTTTCCGCCGCTTATATGCTGCTGGCCGCCTGGATGGTAAAACACTATGAGGGGGGTAAACGTGGCAAGGAATTTGTGGTGGCAGCTATCGTTCTTCTGGTGCAGGGACTGGCCACCGCCGTCCCCGGCCCTCTGGCCGTGCCCCTGATGTTTGCCGCCGCTGCTGTTCTTCTTGTTCGTTCAGCCTCATGGCAGAGTAGCGGTACCAGAGCTATTGCCTATGTCTTTATGGCCGTTGTTATTCTCTGGGGTGCCCAGAAAGGTAATTTTTCAGTTATTGCCACTCCCTATCTGATTGGCATGGCCGGCAGTATTTTTTTGGCTCTGCTTTCTCTCTGGTGCTATCGCTGGTGCCGTCATCATAAGCCAAAGGCTAATCCCGGACTTTTGTATTTTTTAGATAGACACGATTACAGTGCTATTATTTTGCTGTGGATTGGTTTATTCCAGTTCTACGTTTTCTTTCGTTTCGGGGTTTACGCCGTCTTGACCCAAAGCATGTCTGATTATGAGTCCGCCTTCTATTGTACCAGAAGTGTTATCCTGAATATTGGGATTATGACCTTAATGATTATCGCCCTTAAATTACGCAGCAAGGAAATTCTGGTTACTGCCATTGTCCTGGTAGCGATGGCAGCGGTGAAAGTCTTTATTTTCGATCTCTTCAGAACCAACGGCTTGCCCTTAATCATCAGTTTGTTAACCTTCGGAATGGTGGCCGCTGTAAGTTCCTTTAGTCTGCGCAAATGGGGAATAACCTCTCAGGCATGATCTAAAGACTTGTTGCCCGGCACACAGCAAAAAGTTTCGCACCGACCTTGTGACGGCTCTGAGGCTATAACCGAAAGTAGCGGGTAATAGCATCCATTCGAGTTTTGTTTCGTTCATATCTTCCGGCAGAGGCCGGTAAATCCCCCCCTTGACTTCCTATTCGCATATTGTTTAATAGTGGCCATTCAGATGCACTCCATCTCGGAGTCTGCGCTTACCTCGCCCGTTTCGGAGTCTACGCTTACCTGCCCTCCTCACTTACAGGGGGTACAGACTCGGAGGTCAAAAAGCGTTACAGCAGATCAGTGACCGGAGTATCGGGGAGCCACCGTTCCAAAAGCCGTTCCATGACAATCCTGGTTAACCAGCGGAAAAATATCACCGTGTAGGTTCCCCCTGAAATATACATGCCTAACATAAAAACGAGATGGGACAAGCCGTAGGTCAGGGGGCCGCCGATGACCACAATCATGGGTTTGCCGAAGTGGATGGCCAGGGCGCCAAGGGCCGCCACCGCGGGCCAGCCGATGAGAAAACTAAAGCAGATCAAAAATACCCCGGTAATGACCATAAGGGACGGCCTTTCCCGGAAGGCACTCAGGTCGGCCTCCTCGGCAATGGCCTGGCGGACAAAAGTCAGTCTGGAAATTCTGATAATGGCTTTTTGAATCAGGAGAGAGGCAAAATTTTTCATAGCTAAACTTGATTTGTAACTTCAGATAGGGTGCTGAATTTACAGTTTAACCATATTGCAACGGATTGTCACTGTGAACTCGAACTCCTGGTCATTTTTTGATAAAGTCTATTGCATTTCAATAGCCGGCCGTTCTGATCGACGGCAAGAGGCGCGGCAGCAATTCGCCGCCGTGGGCCTGCAGAGGCTGGTTGAATTTGTAATTGTCAACAAACATCCGATTTCTCCGGCAGAGGGCTGTTATCAATCGCATATAACCTGTTTAAAAAAGGCGGCCGCCGCCGGCGCCCGGCATATCCTGATCTTTGAGGATGATATTATATTCAAGGGCTTTTCGGAGGCGAAAATTAAAGAGGCAACGGAATTTCTGCGGGCGAATCCCCATTGGGAGATGATGTTTCTGGGCTGTATTATCAGCCAAAGCGCCGGGACGGCGGATAAATCGGTACGGCGGATTAAATACCGCTGCCTGTCGCATGCCTATGCCGTCAACCGGCCCTTTGCCGCGGAGCTTGCCGCCAGACCTTGGCAGGGTATCCCCTATGATACCTTTCTGGCCCGGATGAATAAAGAATTTTACGCCCTCTATCCCGCCTGCGCCTTTCAAAGCAATGCCGCCACGGATAACCGGTTTTTTATTGATAAACTGAGGAGGGCTCTGGGCGGCCTGGCCTTCATCCAAAGGGCAAACGAGATATTCCACCGTCATAAAGGGGTGATAATTATCTCCCATCTTGGTATTCTGGCCGCCCTGCTTTACGCCTTTCTTTAATTACACCCGGACAGAACTATCATGATCAACTATCGTCTGTTAAGCACCGTTATCCTCTTCTTCGCCCTGCTCGCCGTCATTGGTTTCGCGCGTCTGAAGATCGACACGGACATCATACATTCTCTGCCCACGAGTGAGAAGGCCATAGCCGACGCCCTTGATATCTTTGAGAATCATCCGGTGCATGACGAAATTGCCATAGACATCACCCTGAATCATGATGATCTCGGCACCCTGATTAAATGTGCCGGCATGGTGGAAAAGGACTTGAAAAAGAGCGGCTTGTTCGCGGAAGTGGGAATGACAAAAATCAGCTCATTAATCCCGGAGCTGGCCCTGGATATTACGCATAATCTGCCGCTTTTATTTTCCACCGCCGAGTTGCATAAATCAGTGGCACCCCTTTTAACACCCACCAAAATCAGGACCAAAGTTCACAAGATATTTGCCGATCTCAGCGCCATGGACGCCATTGGTCAGGCAAAGTTTATCGCTGCCGACCCTTTGGGCTTAAAGAATCTGATTATGGCCAAAATGGCCCTGCTCACCCCGTCAAAAAACGCCCGGATTTATCAGGGGCAGATTATTTCCGCCGACGGCCGTCATTTATTAATTACCGCCCGACCCCGGCGTTCCAGCTCCGATACCGCCGCCGCCCGCAAAATCGCCGCCTTAATCACGGATATTTCAGCCCGCGTGAACAGCCGTCTGCCCAAGGGCTACACGATGACCCTCACCCCGGCGGGGGCCTACCGGGCCGCCCTGGATAATGAGATTCTCATCAGAGGGGATGTGAACCTGGCCCTTTTCCTCGCCACGGCGGGCATAATTCTGCTCCTCATCCTGTCGTTTCCCCGGCCCTTAATCGGCCTCATGGCCCTTGTCCCCGCCCTCGCCGGAACCGCCGCCGCCCTCTTTGTTTATTCCCTCTTCCATCCCGCCATCTCCATAATGGTTTTGGGCTTTGGCGGGGCCATTATCTCCATCACCGTGGATCATGGCATCGCCTATCTGCTCTTTCTTGACTGCCCTTACGAGACGAGGGGCAAGGACGCCTCACGAGAGGTCTGGGCGGTGGGCATCATGGCCGTGTTAACAACCATCGGCGCCTTCACCATCCTCTGTTTCAGCGGCTTCCCCATTTTTGTCCAGTTGGGCCAGTTCGCGGCTCTCGGGGTCTTATTCTCTTTTTTGTTCGTCCATTTGATATTTCCCCGCATATTTCCGGTAATGCCTCCCGGCAGCAAACGGGTTTTGCCCTTACAAAGGATAGTGGATAAATTTTTTAATACCGGCAAGACCGGCGCCGTCCTGGCCCTGCTCCTGACCGCGGTAATGCTCCTTTACGCCAGACCAGAGTTTAATACGGATTTAAACGCCATGAATACCGTAAGCAGCAGTACCGTTGCCGCCGACCATCTCTTTGCCAAGGTATGGGGTAATATTGCCGGCAAAAATTATCTGATGATTTCAGCCCCGTCCATCGCCAAAATCAGGCGCCTTGACGACAAACTGTTAGACAAAATTGAAAGGGATCGCCAATCCGGCCTGTTGGCCGCCTCCTTTGTGCCGGCCATGATTTTTCCGGGGGCGGCAAGGCAGAGTGAAAATTTTGCCGCCTGGCAGGCCTTCTGGACCCCGGAGCGGGTGCGGCGGCTGAAAAAATCCCTGCTTGCCGACTCCAGGGCCC
>DRPV01000325.1 GCA_011330685.1 Desulfobacterales bacterium | reverse complement strand
CCGGCGGTTACAGATAAACGGGTCGTGTTGAGATAACGGGCCGGGGGGGAGAATACCGCCATAAAACGCTGTACCACCATCAGATAAATTTTATACTCCGGTTCAGACAGGCTGCCCGGCAGTTTGGTGGTGGGGATGATGGCGTGATGATCGGAAATTTTGGCGTTATTGAATATACGCCTGTTTTTTTTCAGATAGTTGTTCTCTAAGGCAATTTGGGCGAATTTATTGAGCTGCCAGCCCCTCTGGCTGCCAATGGTTTCCTTTACCTGCGGCAGATAGTCCTCGGGCAGACAACGGCTGTCTGTCCGGGGGTAGGTGAGAACCTTATGCCGTTCATAGAGGGCCTGGGCCAGTCCCAGGGTATTTTTGGCGGAGAAACCAAACCGGGAGTTAGCCTCACGCTGCAGGGAGGTTAGATCATAGAGGGGCGGTGAATTCTGACTCGATTTTTTACTGGTTTCGGTGACCAGGGCGCTCTGGCCGGTACAGCGTTTGATGATGTCTCTGGCCTTGTCTTCATCCCATATCCTATCCTTTTTGAGATATGGATCATGCTCATCTTTCTTAAAATCCGGGTCAATCCATTTACCATCATAGCCCTCTTCCCCCCAGGAGAATGAACCGTGGAGGGTAAAATAGGGCCGGGGAACAAATTCCTGCCGTTCCTTCTCCCGTTTAACCAGCATGGAGAGGGTAGGGGTCTGATCCCGGCCGCAGGGGGTAAGCATGAAGCCGCCGTTACGGGAATTATAAGAGGTAAGGGCCCTGGTGGCATTCAGGCCTATGAGCCAGTCCGATTCTGAGCGGCAGAGCGCTGTGTCATGCAGGGAGGCCATTTCCTCCTTCTCCCGCAGTGTATTAAAGCCCTCCTGGATAGCGTCCTTGGTCATTGACTGGAGCCAGAGCCGCTTAAAGGATTTGCGGGCCACGGTTTTATTCCAGACGTAATCAATTATATACTGAAATATCAACTCACCCTCACGTCCGGCATCGCAGGCATTGATAATTTCCTTAACATCCTGGCGGCGGATGAGTTTCTGCAGGGCGTTCAACTGACTCTTGGTGTTACTCAAGCCCTTGAGAGGGAATTTATCCGGTAAAATAGGCAGGAGATTAAGTCCCCAACTCTTGTATTTGGGATCAATCTCCTCGGGATAGCAGATGGAAACGAGGTGGCCAATGGCGTAAGAAACAATATATTTACTGGATTCGTAATGTGTTTTACTCTTGGTGAATTTGCCCGGTAATACCTTTACAAGATCCGCTGCGACGCTGGGCTTTTCCGCTATTACTAAGATTTTATCTGCCATAGTTTTATAAATAAGAAATAATAAAAATAATAAAAATAATAAAAATAATAAAAAAATTAAGTATCTGGGTTATCTGCTTGGATTCTTGCCGTTTTTTATGGAACTTCCCCAGTTCAGCTTATTGCGTAATATCTCAAAATAATCCTTTTTAGAGGAGGCAATCAGTTTTAGATAATACTCCGAGGCCTGAATTTCAATGGTATCGTCCTGGTGAATATCCCAGGCAGACTGGCCGTCGACCAGCACCTTGACATCCTGCCGGCGGCCGTCCTTGAGCCTGGCGGTGAGGATAGTCTCAGGAGCCACCAGGAGCGGGCGGCTGTCCAGCATGAAGGGACAAATGGGGGTTATGAGGATTGATTGCAGGGCGGGGTGAACGATGGGGCCGCCGGCCGATAGATTATAGGCGGTGGCCCCGGTGGGAGTGGAAAAAATAAGTCCATCGGCCCGGTAGGTGGTTATATAGTTGTCATTGGCCCAGGAATCAAGCTGGATCAGGCGGTCAATATTGCCCTTGCTGATGACTACATCATTCAAGGCCATCCGCCAGTCCGACGGCCGGCCACCGGAGATAAGCCTTGTTTTCAGGAGCAGGCGGTGTTCAATGGCGAACCTGTTATGGAGAATAGCCTCCAGGGCCTCGTAACGTTCATCTTTGCTTACCTCGGTGAGAAAACCAAGATCGCCAAGATTGATGCCGACGACGGGAATTCCATAACGGCTGGCCTCTCCGGCGACATGGAGGAGGGTACCGTCTCCGCCGAGGATGATGAGCAGATCAAGGCCCGGTTTCACCTGATCTATGACGACCTTTATGCCGCGCTCACGGAACCAGGCGCTCAGCTCGGCGGCGATAATTTCCGGCTCCTCCGTATTGCCAAGGCGTCTGATTATGCCAATTTCACGCATAGTTAGAGGAGTAGTACTATCTATTCGAACCGGCAACTCAGGATTTACCGAGTTCCGTTGAACGTCTTGTTGCCGCTTCGACGGTATCCATGATGATTCCCTGGAAGCCGGCCCTGGCCATTTCATGCAGACCGGCAATAGTGGTACCGCCGGGGGAAGTCACCATGGCCCGAAGTTCAGCGGGATGTTTACCGCTTTCCATGCTTAATTTTACTGAGCCAAGTATGGTCTGTAGAACCAGGGTTTGAGCCGCGTCTCTCGGTAAGCCAACCTTGAGCCCGGCATCAATCAGGGCCTCAATAAAGGTAAAGACATAGGCCGGGCCGGAGCCGGAAAGGCCGGTAACCGCGTCAAGGTATGATTCCGGCAGGATCACCGCCTGGCCCACGGCCTCAAAAATGGCCCTGGCCTTTGCCATATCCTCATCGGTGGCCCCGCGTCCGGGGCTTAAGGCGGCGGCTCCTTCCTGAACCAGAGCCGGGGTATTGGGCATTACCCGAATGACCCGGCAGCCGCCGTCGGCCAGCTTATTCTCCAAGAAACTTAAAGGAATACCGGCGGCAATGGAAATTATCAGATGATCAGCCCCAATGGATGCCTGAACGCTGTCTAATACCGGCCCCATGATCTGGGGTTTGACGGCCAGAACGATGATCCGGCATTCGGCGGTCATCTCATTGGCATCGGCGCAGGTGTTTATTCCGTAGCCTTTTAGTATCTGCCTGCGGCCGGGGGTGGGATCAGCGGCTGTTATTTCCCGGGCCGGAAATAATTCCGCCTTTAATATACCCTTTATCAAGGCCTCGGCCATTTGGCCGCCGCCAATAAATCCTATCGTTGCCATTGCTGTTTTCCCTTAATTTTAGAAAGATGCCTGGGTTCTTGTACTTGAAAAATGCAGGGGCACTATAACAGGCAAAATTAAAGGGGGCAAGGGGCAGAAAGGGCGGGAGTCCGGCGGAAGGGTTTTGGCGGCGGCCAATGGTATGCCTAACCACCGCTGAAAAGTTAAAACAGCCGATGGCTGATCTCGGCGTGGTGGGAACGAAAATTATTCAGCTTGTTCTTGTCTAACATACCGATATTTATTTCCAGGGGCTCGTTGTTGTTTTTTGCCAGCTTGAACCAGTTGTCTATTTCTTTTTCCAGTGATTCTTCGCCCACCCGCATGGCGGTTCGGCCCCGGTCAAGCTGGTGGTCGATGAGGCCGGAATTAAGATAACTCCATTCCCCGTTATCTCTTGCTATAACGCCTGTGTGGCCCTGGGAAGGGGTGGAAAATGATAGAATCATCCCCTGGCGGAGAGACTTCTCAACACCGATAAATGTTTGTTCAGCCAGTTTCTCGGGATGTTTAATGTGATTAAAGGTCTTGGCAAAGGTGGTTTTACCGGCCGCCTTGATCAAACCTTCACCATTCTGGTAGGCGTTTAGAGGTTTTCCCTGTGCCATGGCCATTTTTTCCAGGGTCTCGCGCAGGCCGCCGTTGCCGCTATATTTTACGCCTAAGCCCTTTAATCCTCTGATCACCAGGCCGTAACAATCTATCTCACTGTATGGACGGCCTATATACGGCCTGATTTTATCGACCAGTTTCTGGGAAATGCTCTTATTATCGGTGAAAAAATTAGTAACCGCCGTGGATAGATGCTCCTCGGCGGCGGAACTGATTGTTTTGGCTGCCGCACCCTGGCGCGGGTGGCGGATAAAAGACAGTTCAAAGGTTTGAGGGTTGATGGCTATAGTTGTCCCTGGGCGTATGGTGTTGAAGGGCTTGTCACTGTTGATGCTGGAAAGGATTATGTTCCAGGCTTCATCATGATAAATTTTATTACGCCGCAAGAGGTTTGAAACCGTGGGCGTCTCACGGCTTATTTTGCCCACTATGACCAGGCCGTCGGCGGTAAGTTTCTGACTACTCCACGCGGAAGCGGGAATTGCGGGCTTGTGAGACGGCCGGTGCCAGCTGATTTCATTATTAGCGAGGTTGAGGGTAACCTCGCTGCCCGCCCGTATATCTCTAAAACGCTTGCCGCGGTTAGCGGCTGAAAAAATGATATTCCAGGTCTCATCCTTAAATCTTTTGTTTTGATGAAGAAGATTGGAGACAGTCGGGGTATTTTTATCTATTACCCCTAACTTTATAATTTGGTTGGTGCTTTTTTCAGTATGCGGAGGCTGGTGCATATTGTCGGTCAATATTTGCTGAAAATTATCAGCGGTCGGGCCTGGTGGGCTTTGAGGCTTTCTGGGTTGCACAAAGGCGGTCTGTATCTCGGCATTAATATTATTTTTTGCGATGGGCATCTTACTCTCCTTAAAAAAGCTGCGGTATTTTGTCTGAAATTAAGCAATTTGCATGCCATAGCGCAAGGAGGGTGAAAGACGGCCGCCAGTCCGCGATACTCAGGGTCTACCAGACCAGGATGGCGTGGTGATTATTGACGCGGCGGCGGGAAAATTGGCGGCTGTTTTGTAAGCCGAGGTTACGCCCCGGTAGTTATCGCGACTTCTATATATTTAGATATTAGGTTGAATAGTTACATATCTTACATATTAAGTTGCAATTTAGAGGGCAAGTAATTATGTTTTTAACCCTTGTTTAAAAATCACAGCCAGACACCGGAATTTGATATGGTACGACTGGCATACAATTATTTTTGGAGGCTGTTGCTATAATGTGGGAATACACGGATAAGGTCAAAGATCATTTTATGAACCCGCGTAATGTTGGTGAGATAAAGGACGCCAACGCCGTGGGCGAGGTGGGGTCGCTGTCTTGCGGCGACGCCCTTAAACTAATGTTGAAGGTGGATGAAAAAGAGATAATTGTCGACGCCAAATTTCAGACCTTTGGCTGCGCCAGTGCCATTGCCTCATCATCGGCTCTCACCGAGATGGTCAAAGGACTGCCTCTCACCGAGGCGGAAAAAATTACCAACGAAGAGATTGCCGATTTTCTTGGCGGACTGCCCAAGGAAAAGATGCATTGTTCGGTAATGGGCCGTGAGGCCTTGGAGGCGGCTGTTGCCAATTATCGGGGCGTACCAGTTCCGGTGGCTGAGGGCGAGGTTGTCTGTGAGTGTTTTGGCGTTACCGATTTAGAGGTCAAACGGGCCATTGAAGAGAGTCATCTGCACAGTGTGGAGGATATTACCAACTTTACCAAGGCCGGGGGCGGTTGTGGTAAATGCTTGGATCGTCTGCAGGAAATTCTGGATGAGGTAACAGGCGCCAAGTCACGGATTATTCCCATGAAGGGCCCGGCCCGGATGACTACCATTCAAAAGATAAAAAAGATTGAAGATGTCCTGGAGCGGGAGATTCGGCCGGCTCTCCGTAACGACGGCGGCGATATCGAATTAATTGATGTTGATGGTGATATGGTGATTGTTGCCCTGCGAGGGGCCTGCGGCGGTTGTTCGCGGTCAACAACAACCCTGAAGGAATATGTCGAGAAGACCCTGCGTGAGCAGGTACTTGATACCCTGGTAGTGGAGGAAGACCGGTGAACGATGTAATTTATATGGATAATAACGCGACGACCAAGGTAGCTCCGGATGTTCTTACGGCTATGCTGCCATATTTTAGTGAATTATACGGTAATCCCTCCAGTATGCACCGCTTTGGCGGACTGGTGGGCCGGGCTCTCGTTAAGGCCCGTGAGCAGGTGGCAGAGCTGCTGGGCGCTGAGCCGGAGGAGATAATCTTCACGAGCTGCGGTACGGAGAGCGATTCCACGGCTATTCTCTCGGCGGTGCGGGCCAACCCCGATAAACATCATATTGTCACTACCCGGGTAGAGCATCCAGCGGTGAAGAATCTTGCCGCCAGTCTGCAAAATCTCACCGGCCACAAATACCGGGTTACCAGTCTCGGGGTGGACAGTGAGGGCATGCTTGACCTTGATGAATACCGCAAGGCCTTAACTGATGATACTGCCCTGGTCAGTGTTATGTGGGCCAATAATGAAACCGGGGTTATCTTTCCCATTGCTGAAATGGCGTCCATGGCGAGGGAACAGGGGATTCTGTTTCACACCGATGCCGTGCAGGCGGTGGGTAAAATCCCTATTAATCTGCGGGAGTTAGAGGTTAATTTTCTCTCACTCTCCGGCCACAAACTGCATGCCCCCAAGGGGGTTGGTGTACTCTATGTCAAAAAAGGTACGCCATACGCACCCTTTATGATTGGTGGCCATCAGGAGAGGGGCCGGCGAGGGGGGACGGAAAATACCGCCTCCATCATCGGTCTGGGTAAGGCCTGTGAACTGGCTGGAGCCTGGATGAATATTGAGAACAGTAAGGTGCGTAAATTACGGGATAAATTAGAGGAAGGGCTGCTGGCCAGTATCCCTAATTCTATCTTGAACGGCCATAAGATCAGCCGTCTGCCTAATACCTCTAATATCAGCTTTGAATATATTGAGGGTGAGGCCATTCTTCTCCATATGGATCAGTATAATATATGCGCCTCCTCTGGTTCGGCATGTACCTCCGGTTCTTTAGAGCCGTCGCATGTCATGCGGGCCATGGGAGTGCCGTTTACTGCCGCCCATGGTTCAATTCGTTTCAGTCTGAGTGTCTTTAATACCGAGGATGAGGTTGATCTGGTCTTAGAAAAAATGCCGGCCATCATCGCCGGGCTGCGGGAGATGTCACCATTCTGGCAGAACCGGAATAATTCTTAAGTGATCAATGTAAAACTATTATGAGGTCTGTATGCGGGTAATTTCACCATCATTTGAGATTCTGCGGGAACTTGACCACGGCAGTATGGCCCGGCGGATAGAGTTCTGCGGCCGGGTATGTTATAAGAGTGAAGAAAAAATCAGCGATGACTCGGCCGGGCCTTTTATAACAAACATCTTAAAGCGGGGACATAATTCTGTGGCGGAAATGGCGGTTCTGACCATTAAGGTGACGGCCGATACGCAGAGTTATATTAATCATTTCTATGAATTGGTACCCCGTTATCTGGTGATAGACCGCTTAGATAAAGCCACTCTGCTTATTACCGGCAGCGTGCGGGGCTTCCGGGAATTGTTCATGGATCATCCGGCCGTGAAGATGGTGAAGGGGATAACCGCTGTTCTCGCCGGGCGTTATCCCCTTTTCTTTGATGATCTGCGCCCCAGGAGCGGCTGGCTGCCCCAGGCCGGTATTGCGCTGGAGAAGGTTCCTCTAACCGAGGTGGAGACGTTGGACGCTGGTCTGATGGCCCGGCATCGTTTTCTGGCGGTGAAATTTATTACCAACCGGGCGGTTACTCATGAGATTGTCCGTCACCGCCCCTGTTCGTATCTGCAGGAGAGCCAACGCTATTGCCGTTATGACAAAGATCAGTTCGGCAGTGAAGTTACCTTTATCAAACCAATGTTTTTTGATGAAAATTCTGAAGAATACAAGCTCTGGGCACGGGCCATGGTTGAGACCGAGAGCCTGTATTTTGAATTATTGAAGACCGCCTCTCCCCAGGCTGCCCGTACGGTGCTGCCCAATTCATGCAAGACGGAAATTATTGTCTTTGCCAGCCTTTTGCAATGGCGGCATATCTTTAAGCTCCGCACCTCAACGGCGGCTGAGCCCTCCATGCGGGAATTGATGATCCCCCTGTCAGATAAATTTAAGGTAATATTCCCCGCCGTATTCCCCGCTTAGGACACTATAATCAGCGCCCGAATAGGTATTTGTACCTATTGTAAAGCGTGGGCCAATCAATTATTTTGCTTGCCGAAAGTTTTTCGAATTTTTGAATTTTCGAGATTAGACGTGACAAATTCGACTTTTTGCAAGGCCCTCAAGCCTTAATTTTTAAAAATACTTTTATAATACTTTTATTTTAGTTATTACTTATTACTCAACAAAAAGGAGAAATCAAGATGGTATTGGATCCGACAAAGCACGCGGACTGGGAGATTGCCGAAGAGGCGGAAAGCCGCATGAAAACAGTTTATCAGCTTGGAGAGGAACTCGGCCTGCAGAAGGAGGAACTTCTGCCCCATGGCCATTATGTCGCCAAACTTGATTACCGGGCTATTCTAAAGCGCTTGCAGAATCGGCCGGATGGTAAATATATCGATGTTACCGCCATTACTCCCACCCCTCTTGGCGAGGGAAAGTCCACCTGCGCTATGGGTCTGGTTCAGGGGCTTGGCAAACGTAATAAGAGCGTAATCGGAGCTATCCGCCAGCCCTCCGGCGGCCCCACCATGAATATCAAGGGCAGTGCCGCCGGCGGCGGACTGGCCCAGTGTATTCCGCTGACCCCTTTTTCTCTTGGTTTGACCGGCGATATAAACGCCATTGTCAACGCCCATAACCTGGCCATGGTGGCGGTTACCTCCCGGATGCAGCACGAGTCCAATTATACCGATGAAATTCTGACCAGGCGCGGTTTAAAGAGGCTGGATATTCATCCCAAAAAGGTAGAAATGGGCTGGGTTATGGATTTCTGCGCTCAGGCCCTGCGCAATATAACCATAGGTCTGGGCGGTAAGATGGACGGTATGACTATGCAGTCCAAATTCGCTATTGCCGTAAGCTCGGAGATTATGGCAATTCTTTCCGTGGCCCGTGACTTAAAAGACATGCGCGAGAGAATGGGACGGATTGTGGTGGGCTACAACCGCCGCGATGAGCCGGTTACCACCGAGGATCTCGACGTGGCCGGGGCCATGACCGCCTGGATGGTTGAGGCCTTAAACCCCAATCTTCTCCAGACCCTTGAGGGGCAGCCGGTATTGGTGCATGCCGGGCCTTTCGCTAATATCGCCATTGGTCAGTCTTCGGTACTGGCCGATCGTCTTGGCCTTAAACTGGCTGATTATAATGTGACGGAATCCGGTTTTGGGGCCGATATCGGTTTTGAAAAATTCTGGAATCTTAAGTGCCGGTTTAGTGGTTTGAAGCCAAACTGCGCGGTAGTCGTGGCCACTATTCGGGCCCTGAAATGCCATGGCGGGGCGCCGATTCCCGTGCCCGGCAAGCCCATGCCCCAGGAGTATGGTTCTGAAAACGTCGGCTGGGTTGAGCAGGGCTGCGCGAATCTGGTTCATCATATTGAAACGGTTAAAAAGGCCGGGATCAATCCCGTAGTCTGTATTAACGCCTTTTACACTGATACTGATGATGAGATTAAGGCGGTACGGCGTCTCGCCGAGGCTGCCGGGGCCAGGGTCGCCCTCTCAAGGCATTGGGAGCATGGTGGTGACGGAGCGCTGGAATTTGCCGATGCCGTTGTTGATGCCTGTGAAGAGCCCAATGACTTTAAATTTCTCTATGAACTCGATACCCCCCTGAGTCAGCGGATTGAACTGATTGCCAAGGAGGTCTATGGCGCCGACGGGGTAAGTTACTCGCCTGAAGCTCAGACTAAACTCAAGCGGATGGAAGCGGATCCGGAGCTTAAAGAGATGGGTACCTGTATGGTTAAGACTCACTTGAGCCTTTCTCATGAACCCGCCAAAAAGGGTGTGCCCACCGGCTGGACTCTGCCTATCAGTGATATCCTGACTTACAAGGGGGCAGGTTTTGTCGTGCCCGTGGCCGGGGCTATCAGCCTTATGCCGGGTACAGCGTCTGATCCGGCTTACCGGCGGGTTGATGTGGATGTGGAGACCGGCAAGGTTAAGGGGGTCTTCTAAATCCGCACTTTGAGCTTGATTCTGTTTGGTAAATTGTTGTAAAAATTGTTGTAAAAAAGGTGGGAGGCTGTTGAATACAGCCTTCCGCCTTTTTTTTTGTATATCGCCCGCGCATAGTGTAAACTTATTTGTAACTGCTCGGCGTAATGCCGGATAAATAGATGACTTAACCGGTTTATTTTTTTTAATTTGAAACATGTCCCCTCCTAAACCACAAAATAAACAGCAATCCAGTCTTCGGGCCTCGGTGAAAGACCAGTCCGGGGCCGGTAAGATGAAGATTGGTGAGATTCTCCGCAAAGAGGGGCAAATAAGTAATACTCAACTTAATGAGGCCCTCGACCTTCAGAAAAAATCCGGCGGCCGTCTCGGTAGTATTCTCATCCGTCTTGGTTATATAGAAGAAGATACCATCCTCAAGGTCTTGAGCCGGGTTCATAATTATCCGGCGGTACATATCGCGGCTGAGCCTCCCAGTCTGGATGTTTTAAAGATAATGCCCTTTGAAATTGCCGTGAAGTATATGGCTTTTCCGCTCCGTTCCGTGGGGAACACCCTGCATATTACCATGACGGAGCCCACCGATACCGCGGCGGTGGAATCCTTGCAGACCGAGGTCAAGATGGGCCTCTCCGTCAGTATCTCGGTGGAAAATGATATTATCGAGGCCTATCGTAAGTATTACAAAATTAACGATGAAGTCTATCAGGAACTAATCAGTGCCGGGATAAAAAACGGCGGGGAAGAGGAGGAAGACGAAGAGCCGGTTACCGAAATTGATGATTTCGGTTCCCTGGCTTCGGAGGCGGCAGAAGACTATGAAATGATTGGTGATGAGGAAAACGAGGTTGAACAATATTCGGCCTCTGACGCGCCAATCATTAAGCTGGTCAGCGGTATCCTTATCAAGGCGGTAAAGGATGGGGTCAGTGATATTCATATTGAGCCCTACGAGAAGAATCTGCAGGTTCGTTATCGCTTGGACGGCACCCTTTACCGGGCCATGAATCTGCCTCTCACCATTAAAAACGCACTGGTCTCCAGAATTAAGATATTGGCATCCTTGGATATTACTGAACGCCGCATCCCCCAGGATGGACGTATTAAGATGCGGATCAGCCGTACCAGGGCCGTCGATTTCCGGGTTTCCACTCTGCCCACTCTCTTTGGCGAGTCCATTGTTCTGCGTATTCTGGATAAGGCATCCCTTAATGTCGATCTCACCAAGCTGGGTTTTGAACAGCCGACCTTCGAGGCCCTGCAACGCTGTATCTCCCGTCCCCAGGGGCTGCTGCTGGTAACCGGTCCCACGGGCAGTGGCAAGACGGTTACCCTCTATTCGGTCTTGAATTCATTGAACCATGAGGGAACCAAGATCCTCACCGCCGAGGATCCGGTGGAATTTAACTTTAAGGGTATCAATCAGGTCAATGTCATTAATGAGGTGGGGATGACCTTCTCCGCCGCTTTGAAGGCCTTTTTACGTCAGGATCCTGATATTATCATGGTGGGCGAAATTCGGGATATGGAGACGGCGGAAATCGCCATCAAGGCCGCCATGACCGGCCATCTTGTATTTTCAACCCTGCATACCAATGACTGCCCGGCCACCATTGGCCGTCTGGTGGATATTGGTATCCCGGCCTTTATGTTAGCCTCGGCCATTACCATGGTGCTGTCTCAGCGTCTGGCACGACGCCTGTGTCCGGAATGCAAGGAGGTGACTAAAAGCTATAAAGCCGAAGAATTGGTTGCCATGGGTTTTGCCGAAGAGGGGGTGAATGAGTTAAATATTTATGGGCCCAAGGGGTGCAGTAACTGCAATGGCGGCGGTTATAAGGGGCGGGTGGGTCTCTTTGAGCTCATGGAGGTCACCGATGAGGTGAGCAAGGCCATTAACGCCGAGGTTCCAGAGGATCAACTACGCAAAATCGCCATTCAAGAAGGGATGAAGACCCTGCGCATGGCCGGGGTTAATAAGGTGATTGAAGGGGCAACCAGTATTGCCGAGATCCTTAGAAAAACTGTGGTTACAGAGGAAAGCCTACCCGCCTATCTCGTTAATCCTGATGTCGAGGAATATCAGGAGAGTGATTTTATAATCAGGCAGGGCAATAATGATAAGGATTTTTTTAAGCTTATCCAGGGCGCGGTGATGGTCGTCAAGGATGGTAAGAAAATTGCTGAAATTGTCCAGCCCGGTGAATATTTCGGTGAAATGTCGGCGGTTACCGGGGAAATGCGCTCGGCCAGTATTATCTCCAAGGGGCGCAGTAAACTGAAGCGTTATCCCGGCGATAAGCTTCTCGAGGTTATTGAAAAATACCCGGATGTCGCCCATCATATATTCAAGGCACTGGCCTCACGTCTTGGTCATGCCAATGGCATTATTGTTAAATTAGCCGGCAGTCGCGGCCGGCCGGCAGGCCAATGAAGTCCCTCTCTAAAATTTATTAATACGTATTTTTCCCTATTGCTAACTCCCCCTCTATCAAGTATTATTATTCCTATTTTGTATATATAATAAAAAAGTCTATTTGAGCCAATGTTGACGGTTGATTGACCTGCTTTTTGTCGACATGGTTATGGACTCGAAACAAGTGATGGTATCAGCTGTAGATTTATTAATAATAACAAGTAATTGATGATTTATTTCTTTCGTCTTATTTAAGGAGCCCCCTATTTATGAGTGCTAAGATATTAAGCGGTACAGAGACTGCCAAGACCATTCGGGAAGAGTTAAAGCAGGAGATTACGGAATTAAGGGAAAAACATAACGTGGTTCCCGGACTGGTAACTATTCTTGTTGGTGAAGATCCGGCCTCCGAGGTATATGTCGGGGCCAAAGAAAGAACCTCGAAGAATCTGGGGATTTATTCAGAGCGTTACGATATGCCGGCCGACACCTCTGAGGAAGATCTCCTCGCTTTAGTCGATAAATGTAACAAGAACGATAAACTGCATGGTATTCTGGTGCAGTTACCTCTGCCCAAGCATATTAATGAAGCCAATATTCTCTATGCCATTGATCCGGATAAAGACGTGGACGGCTTTCATCCGGTTAATATCGGCAAAATGATGCTGGGCGAAAAATGCTTCCTGCCCTGCACCCCGCACGGTATGCTTGAAATTCTGAAACGTAATAATATTGAGACCAGCGGTAAAGAGGTAGTAGTCCTGGGCCGCAGTAATATTGTCGGTAAGCCCATTGCCAACCTCATGCTTCAGAAGCGGGAAGGCGGTAATGCCACTGTTACCCTGTGTCATACCCGTACCAAGGATACCGCCTTTCATACTAAGCGGGCGGATATTCTGATTGCCGCGGTGGGGGTACCCAAGATGGTCACCGCCGATATGGTAAAAGAGGGCGCGGTAATTCTTGATGTCGGAGTGAACCGGATTGGCAAGACTGCCGAAGGTAAATCAATCCTCGCTGGGGATGTTGACTTTGAGGCGGTTAAAGATAAGGTCTCTGCCATTACACCGGTACCGGGCGGCATTGGCCCCATGACCATTACCATGTTGATGATGAACACGGTACAGTCGGCCAAGTCCGCTGCCGGTCTGTTATAAAAAGCAGTAAATTTGTGGGTGTAAATCTTCAGACAGGCTGTATTCGAGAAATCGAGAAATCCGAAATGGGCGCAGATGTGGTGCTGCTGAATAGTTGCGGTGGTTTTAAAATCACCCATGCCGTAGAGATGGTTTACGGTCTGATAATTTAAGGAGTTATTATGAGTATGCGAAAAATTGGCTGTGAAGGATGCGATAATATAACCTGCCCCTCTACCAAGGAGGTTTTGGCCCAGGATGTCGCCAAGGGCGTTAAGACCGCCTTTCACCGGGTTGATGACCGGGGAATGTCGGCCTGTCTCTTTGGCTCCGGCGGGGTCTGCTGCCGAAACTGTAATATGGGGCCGTGTCAGATTATCGACGGGGTCGCGGAGATGGTCGGCGTCTGCGGGGCTACTGCCGAAACGGTTGCCGCTCGTAATTTCTCCCGGATGGTTGCTGCTGGTTCTGCCGCTCATACGGATCATGCCCGTGAGATGGTGCAGGGATTTATCGCCACTGCCAAGGGTGAAACCGAGCATCAAATCAAGGATGTGGCTAAACTTCATACCCTGGCCAAGGTCTTTGATGTTGAGATTGAGGGGCGGGATAAAAATGAAATTGCCCTGGAACTTGGTGAAAAATGCCTGGCGGAATTCGGTCAGCAAAGTGGTTTCCTGACCATGCTGAAACGGGCTCCGGCTACCCTGCAGGCCATGTGGAAGAAAATCGGGGTTGAGCCCAGGGGAATTGACCGTGAGGTCGTCGAGTTAATGCATCGTACCCATATGGGTGTTGATCAGGAATATAAAAACCTCATGCTCCAGGCCAATCGCTGCGCCCTTGCCGACGGTTGGGGGGCCTCCATGATGTCAACGGAATTGACTGATATCATGTTTGGCACACCGGTGCCTATCCGCTCCATCGTTGATATTGGTGTTCTGCAAAAGGATCAGGTAAATGTTACCGTACATGGGCATGAACCGCTGCTGGCCGAGGCTCTGTGCATGGCCGCCCAGGAGGATGACATGCTGGCTTTGGCCAAAAAGGCCGGCGCCAAGGGGATTAACCTTGTTGGTGTCTGCTGTACTGGTAATGAGATTCTCATGCGCCGCGGTATTCCGGTGGCGGCTGGTTTTATTCAGCAGGAGATTGTTCTTGCCACCGGTGCCGTGGAGGCCATGGTTGTAGATATTCAGTGCATCATGCAATCAGTGGCCGAGGTTGCCAAGTCCTTTCATACGGATATTATTACTACCAATTACCGGGCCAAGATGGAAGGTGCCGTTCATATTCAGTTTGACGACGATAATGCCATAATCAGTGCCAAGGAAATTCTGACCAAGGCCATTGCCAACTACAAAAAACGTGGCAAATTCTATATTCCGGAGAGTAAAAAACTGGATGTGGTGGCCGGTTTCAGTAATGAAACCGTTAATTATATTCAGGGTGGCCGCTTTCGGGCCAGTTATCGGCCTCTGAATGACAACATAATTAACGGCCGGATTCGGGGAGTGGCCGCCATGGTTGGCTGTGATAACTATAAATACTCCGACGACACCCACGAAATCATTGCCAGGGAACTCATTAAAAATAATGTCCTGGTGCTGGCCACCGGCTGTTCAGCCACGGCTCTGGGCCGGGCGGGTCTTATGCGCCCTGAAGCTGCTCAGGAGTTTGCTGGTGCTGGTCTGGCTGAGATATGTGAGACCCTGGGAACACCTCCTGTTCTTCATATGGGCTCCTGTGTTGATAACAGCCGCCTGTTGCTTGCCGTCAGTCAGATGGTGGCAGAGGGGGGGCTTGGTGAGCATATCTCCGACTTACCGGTGGCGGGAACTTCGCCAATATGGATGAGTGAAAAGGCGGTGGCTATCGGGCAGTATTTTGTGGGCAGCGGTCTCTATGTTATATTTAACGCCTTACCGGTTACCGGTTCCAAAAAAATGACGAAATATATCACGGAAGGTCATGAGGAGCTTAGCGGCGGAAAATGGGCTATCGAGCCCGATCCCGTTAAGCTGGCGCATAAGATGATCGCTCATATTGATGATAAGCGTGAGGCCTTGGGAATCAACAAAAAGCAGGATCGGGTATTGTTTGATATGGATATGCGTCGAGACCTGGGAGGCGGAGCCGTAGCAGGGGTAGGCTGCGCCGGCCCCGGCAGCTGATTTTTTAGAGCGATTATCGGTCTTGTTTAAAGTGTTCGTTCATATTTATGTAATCAAGAGAAGGAAATTATAAGGAATGAAATCAGCCAGCCGCTTGGAACAGGTTCTTAAAGGCGGCCATTTCGCTGTAACCGGCGAACTTGGCCCGCCTAAGAGTAGTGATATTGAGGTGGTACGTAACAAGGCCCGGTTTTTAAAAGGTCATGTGGACGCGGTTAATATCACCGATTGCCAGACGGCAATTGTGAGGATGAGCAGTATTGCCGCCGGGTTAGCCGCGATGGCGGAGGGCGTTGAACCGGTTATCCAGATGACCTGCCGGGATCGGAACCGGATAGGCATGCAGAGCGATATTCTCGGGGCTGCCGCCCTTGGAGCCAAAAACCTCCTCTGTCTCACTGGCGATCATCAAAAATTCGGTAATCATCCCGGATCGAAGGGTGTCTTTGATATGGACTCCATTCAGATGCTGGGTATGATGCGTTCTCTGCGTGATGACCAGCAATTTCAATGTGGTGAGAAAATTAAGGACTGCCCGCCCCGTCTCTTTCTCGGAGCCGCCGCCAATCCTTTTGCCGGCCCCCCGGATTTTCGGGCCGCCCGGATGGGTAAAAAGATTGCCAATGGCGCCGACTTTATCCAGACCCAGATTGTCTATAATGTCGAGAAATTTGCCCGCTTCATGGAGATGGCCCGGGATCTGGGACTGCCTGAGAAGGCCTATATTCTGGCCGGTGTTACGCCGCCCCGTTCTCTGGGAATGGCTCGTTATATGAAGAATTTTGTACCGGGTATGGATGTGCCGGACGCGGTCATTGACCGGTTGCGGGGCGCGGCAGATAAAGAGGATGAAGGAATAAATATCTGTGTTGATATAATCAATCAGGTAAAGGAAATCAAGGGTGTGGCCGGAGTACATATTATGGCCATAGAGTGGGAGAGCGCCGTACCGGAGATTGTCAGCCGGGCCGGGCTCGATCAACGTCCCGTTATTGAGGATTTAATTATTGCCCCCAATCTCACCACCCCGGAGACCATTGTGGTACAAGGGAGTGCTGAGGCTGCTGCCGTGGTTGAAGAGGTTACGGAAACAGCGGCTCCTGAGGCGGCTGATCTTGGCGAGGAAATCTTGGCCAGGGCGCGTCAGGAGGCCAGTGAAATTGTGGCCGCGGCCCAGGCTCAGGCTGCCGAAATTGGTACTGACCGTAAAGTGGTACAAACGACAGATGATGCAGGAGAACATATAATGAATGAAAAAGAACGGGTCATGGCCCTTGAGTCGGTAAAAATGGGTCTTGATGCCCTTAAACACGCCTACGGCTTAAATGACGATCAATTTAACGCCTTGGTGAAGTTTATCAGCGCTCAGGAAATTTTAGTTAAGGAACCACCGGTGGCGGAGACGGCCGCGCCGGTTGCTCCAACTCCAACGGCTCCCGCTCCTCCTTCACCTGTTGCCCCGGTTTCTACGCCTCCAGCAGCAGTGGAAGATACCAAGGCAATGGATGAGGCCAAGGAAGCGGCCGCTGCCAAAGAGGCGGAAGAGGCCCAAAAGGCAGCCGATGCCAAGGCGGCAGAGGAGGCTAAAAAGGCTGCCGATGCCAAGGCAGCAGAGGAGGCTAAAAAGGCGGCTGATGCCAAGGCAGCAGAAGAGGCCAAAAAAGCGGCTGATGCCAAGGCGGCTGAAGAGGCCAAGGAAGCGGCCGCTGTTAGGGAGGCGGAGGAGAGCAAAAAGGCAGTCGCTGCTGAAACGGCCGCTCCCGCTGTTCCAACCCTGGAACTTGAAAAAATAAAGCTTGCTGAACGGGCTTCTAAGATAGCACCGGATAATTACACTCAGGCCTATAACGGTGTCATTCGTGAAACCGTGCTTGGTAACGGCGATAACAGTGTTACCGTGGGCGGCTCCAAGGCCTTGCCCTTCCAGCTTTTTGAGGGTGAAATTCCTCACAAGCAGTTAATAGCCATGGATGTTGTTGATGCCGGTTACGAGGAATGGCCCGAGCCTTTGAGCCGTCATTTTGCCGATGTCCTCGGTAATCCTGTGGCCTGGGCTCAGAAATGCGTTAAAGAGTATGGTGCCGATGCCCTCTGTATCTCATTGGCCAGCACCGATCCCAACGGCCTGAACCGCGATTCCGCTGAGGCCGCCAAAACCGCCGCTGAGGTTATCCAGGCGGTGGATGTACCCATCATCGTCTGGGGTTGCGGCAACTCCGATAAAGATACCGATACCCTGCGGGAATTAACCGCCGAAATTGGTGATAAGAAGGTCTGTCTGGCGCCTCTTTCCGACGCCAATTATCGCTCATTAGGGGCCACAGCCATGGCCTTCCAGCACCCCATTGTCGCTGCCTCTCCCATTGATGTCAACCTTGCTAAACAGCTTAATATTCTTCTTGAGAATCTTGGCGTTTCATTGGACACGGTAATGATGGATCCTTCGGTGGGTGCTCTGGGATATGGTATTGAGTACACCTATTCCGTCATGGAGCGGATTCGCCTTGCCGCTCTCACCCAGCAGGATGAAAAACTGCAGGTACCAATAATCTGTAATCTGGGTCGTGAGGTCTGGAAGGCCAAGGAATGCCGTCTGCCCACGGACGAACTACTGGGCGATCAGGAGAGGCGCGGGGTGATGATGGAGGCGATTACTGCTGCCTGTATGCTGCTCTGCGGTGGAGAGGTCTTGATTATGAGACATCCCAGAGCCATGGATCTTGCCAAAGAGTTAATCAACAGTCTGCTGGGTTGACTCCTTTCGGGGAAAAGTGTGGTTTCTTGATCGTTTACGGAAAAAGTACTAAGAAGTTTTTTTATAGCGTGTAATTTAAAGGAGTTATCCCATGTCTAAAATTATTTGTTCTGCCGCCATCAGGGGGGCCCATAAAATTATTGATATGGCCGAAGAGAGTTTTGAGGCGGCCATCAAGGAATACGGCATGGAGCAGGAGGTGTCTTTTCCGAACACCACCTATTATCTGCCGGTTATTTACAGTATGCTGGGTGCTAAGATTCAGACTCTGGGCGATATGCGTGATATCTTCACTGAATGCCGTCAGCTGTTGCCGGCCAATGTCGGCAATGATGTCTGGCTGCCTTATCTGGGACAGGCCTTGGATGCCGGTATGGCCACTATTTTTGCTGAGGAGATGTATGAGGCAATCCGCTATATTAAGGACCCTAAGTTTTATACCATGACCGAAGACCCCACGGCGGAAAATATCTGGCTTGGGGCGGCTGATGACGTTATTTTTCGTAAACGCGGGGTAGAATTTGTTGATGGTACCGCCCCTGGTTTCGCGGTTATCATGGGAGCCCCCAAGGATAAGGAGGTGGCCAGCAAGATCGCCCTGGAGCTCCAGGAGAAAAACCTCTATATCTTCATGCATGATCACTCCGGTGATATCCGGATGCCCGAGCAGCTGGTCGAGAGCGGGGTACAGGTGGGCTGGAATACCCGCCTGGTGCCCTTTGGTCCCACCTATACCAGCGCCGTCTTTGCCCTGGGCTTTGCCTGCCGGGTGGCCTTGGCCTTCGGCGGTATTAAGCCTGGAGACTATCAGGCCAATCTGAAATACAACAAGGATCGTACCTTTGCCTTTGTAATGGCCTTTGGCCCGGTTTGTGACGAGTGGTATGCCAATGCCGCCGGGGCCATTAACTGGGGCTTTCCCACTATCTCTGATTATGATATTCCCGAGGTTCTGCCCACCGGTATATGCACCTATGAGCATGTGGTAAGTAATGTGCCGCACGATGAGATGGTACAGAAGGCCATTGAGGTGCGCGGTCTGAAGGTTAATGTCAGCAAGATTGATATTCCCATGGCCTTTGGCCCTGCCTTTGAGGGTGAGCGGATTCGGAAAGACGATCTTTATATGGAATGCGGCGGCGGCAGAACCACTGGTGTTGAGGTCTTGGTCTCCAAACCCATGGATGAGGTGCAGGATGGTCTGGTGGTGCTTGAAGGCCCGGACATAAAAGACATCGAGGAGGGCCAGAATCTGCCCATCGCTATCCTGGTAGAGGTTGCCGGCCGTGAGATGCAGTCTGATTTCGAGCCGATTCTTGAGCGCCAGTTTCATCATCTGACCAATTATATTCAGGGCATTATGCATATTGGTCAGCGTAATATCATGTGGGTAAGAATCGGCAAGGGGGCCGTGGAAAAGGGCTTTTCCTTCAAACACATCGGTACCGTACTGCATGGTAAACTGCATCAGGAGTTCGGGGCCATTCTCGATAAGGTGCAGGTCAAAATTTATACCATTCAGGAAAAGGTGGAAGAGGTAATGGAACTGGCCCTCAAGGTTTATGGCGAGCGTGATCTGCGCCTCGGCAATATGACTGACGAGACCGAGGATATTTTTTATTCATGCACCCTGTGCCAGTCCTTTGCCCCGAGTCATGTCTGTGTTATAACCCCGGAGCGGGTAGGGATGTGCGGTGCCTATAACTGGTTGGACGGTAAGGCCTCATATCAGATTAATCCCACCGGCCCCAATCAACCCATTGAGAAGGGCGAATGCCTTGATCCCACGATGGGAGATTTCAGCGGAATTAATGATTTTGTCAAGCAGGCCTCCCGGGGTGCCGTACCGGCGGTTTCCTGCTATTCATTGATGAATAATCCGATGACGGCCTGCGGTTGCTTTGAGTGTATTGCCGCCATGCTGCCTCAATGTAACGGGGTAATGATTGTTGATCGTGATTATCGCGGCATGACCCCGGCCGGTATGAAATTCACCACCCTGGCCGGTATGGCCGGCGGCGGGGCGCAGACCCCGGGCTTTATGGGAGTTTCAAAACATTTTATCACCAGCCGCAAGTTATTGTTGGCGGAGGGCGGCTTGAAGAGGCTGGTCTGGCTGCCCAAGGCACTGAAGGAGCAGCTGAAGGATAAATTGATTAAGCGTTGCGAAGAATTAGAGATGCCGGAGTTATACGACATGATTGCCACCGAAGAACAGGGCTCCACTGAGGAGGAGATTATGGTCTTCCTGAAGGAGAAGGGGCATCCGGCCTTAGAGATGGAGATGGCAGTCTAAGAAAAACTGTAACTATTCAGCTGCTCCCCCATCTTCGTCCGTTTCGCCCTCCTCACGTACAGATAGTACAGACTCGGAGGGCGAAACGAACAAATCTGGGGCACATCTGAACAGTTACGGTTACGAGTTTAGGGGGATTAATTGCCCCTACTAAATAGTTTCGAAAAACTATTAGCTATCACTTGTTAACTGGTTATTTTACGATAGTATTGGAGGATAATAGAAAATGGCTTTAACTGGCATACAGATATTAAAAATGCTTCCCAAGAAGAATTGCGGGGAATGCAAGATTCCAACTTGTTTGGCCTTTGCCATGAAAGTGGCGGCCGGCCAGATGGAGATTGGTGAGTGTCCCTACGTCGATGATGAGGTTAAGGCCACTATTGGTGAGGCTTCAGCTCCGCCGATCAGGACTATAAAAATAGGTAACGGTGATGATGCCTTTGTCGTGGGCGGTGAGACCTGTCTGGCCCGGCACGAAAAGCGCTTTGAACATCAAACCGGTATCGGGGTGCTGCTCACCACCGAGATGGATGAAGCTGCCATTGGCAGTCGTCTCGATAATTATAATAAGCTGAGTTACGAACGAGTCGGGGTGATTATGAAACCCGACCTCGTGGCAGTTAAGGATCTGACTGACGAGGCAGCCTTTACCTCTTTATTAAAGACGGTAATTGATAAGGCCCCTAATGCCAATATTATATTGATGTCTGAATCAACGGCCAATATGAAGGCGGCCTTGGAGATCTGCTCCGACCGCCAGCCCCTTATCTATGCCGCCACCGCTGATAACTATAATGATATGGCCGCGCTTGCCAAGGATTTTAAATGTCCACTGGCGGTAAAGGGGGTCAATCTTGATGATGCCGTATATATATCTGAGGAATTGAGCAAGGCGGGCTTAAAAGACCTGATTATTGACTCCGGAGCCCGTACCCTGCGGGCCGCCTTTGAGGACAATATTGTCTGCCGGCGGGCGGCCATCAATAAAAAATATAAGCCGTTAGGCTTTCCCACCATCGCCTTTCCCTGCGAAATGAGCGATGATCTGATGATGGAGGCCATGCTTTCTTCCGTTCTGGTGGCTAAATACGCCGGGATGATTATTCTCTCTGATCTTCAGGGAGATACCCTCTTTCCCCTGTTCCTGGAGCGAATGAATCTTTTCACCGATCCCCAGCGTCCCATGGTGGTTGAGGAGGATATTTACCCGTTGAACGGCCCGGATGAGAATTCGCCGGTTATCATCACCTGTAACTTCTCGCTTACCTATTTCATCGTCTCCGGTGAGATAGAGGGCTCCAAGGTTCCATCCTGGCTGCTCATTAAAGATACCGAGGGGCTTTCCGTCCTGACTGCCTGGGCGGCTGGTAAATTTGGTGCCGATCTTATTGCCCAGTTTATGAAAAAATCAGGCATTGAGGACAAGGTCAAGCATCGCGAACTCTTGATTCCCGGTTATTTAGCTAATATTAAGGGCGAGCTGGAAGAAGAGCTGCCGGACTGGACAATTACCATCGGTCCCCGTGAGGCAGGGCATATCCCGGCATTTCTGAAGGAATGGAAGCCCAGCTGATATTGCTTTTCTGCTTTTCCTGTTTTTCCTGTATGGCAGCCTTGTTGCAAGTCGGCTGAAATCTGTTTAGAAGCGGAATTGCTTTGTGTCTTTCTTGATAAGTTGATCACCGTTCTTTTGAATGATGGTTTTTTGAGCTAACACCGGTCTCCTATATTCACGATATGTCGATAAATCTAATAATTGATGGCCAGGAAATCACTGCTCAGGAGGGGATAACCGTCCTCACTGCCGCCAGGCGGGCTGGAATTCATATTCCCACCCTTTGCCGGGTTGGTGATAAAAACGCCGAGCAGCCTTGTAAACTATGTCTCGTAGAGATTGATGGAGATAAGACCCCCCTTCGTTCCTGCATGACGATAGTTAAAGAGGGGATGCGGGTGGTTACCTCCTCTGATGAGCTGGTTGAACAGCGCAAGGAACGTTTAACTATTCTCGTCGCCACTCATTTCGGTGACTGTAAGGCACCCTGTAATCTCACCTGTCCGGGGCAGATAAATGTCCAGGGCTATATCGCCCATATTGCCAAAGGTCAATACGAAGAGGCCATGCGTCTGATTATGGAGCGCAATCCCTTCCCCTTTTCCGTGGGCCGGGTTTGTCCAAGGTTCTGCGAGACCCGCTGTCGACGGATTCTGGTGGATGAGCCGGTATCCATCAACCATCTTAAACGTTTTGTGGCTGACTGGTGTATGGCCAATAAGATTGATCTTAAGTTGAGCCGGGAGCCGGCAACCGGAAAACGAGTAGCCGTTATCGGCGGCGGCCCGGCTGGTCTTACAAATGCCTTTTATCTGGCCCGTAAGGGACATCAGGTTACGGTATTTGAGGCCATGCCCAAATTGGGCGGTATGCTGCGATACGGGATTCCGGATTATAAAATTTCCCCCAAAATTCTGGATTATGAAACCTCTGCTATTTTGCGGCTGGGAATTTCGGTAAGATTTGAACAGCGTTGGGGAGAAGATTTTCTGCTGCAGGATTTAAAAGATCAGGGGTTTGACGCTATATTTATCGGTACTGGTTCATGGGTGCCTAAACCCCTGGATGTGCCTGGCGCTGTCCGGCCCGGTATATATTCTGCTACTGATTTATTAAGGCGTATCGCCGAGGGTAACAGCCCGGAACTTGGAGCCACGGCGGCGGTATTCGGCGGTAATAATATCGCCCTTGAGGCCGCCCGATCTCTGTTGCGCTCCGGAGTAGAGCAGGTTACGGTCATCTACCCCAAAACCCGCACCGGAATGACCGCCAATCAGCGGGTTATTCATGAAGCGGAGAATGAGGGGGTGCAGTTTCTCATGGCGGCCGCCCCGGTGCAGATATCAAGCGCTGAGCACGGCCTTGATATTGAACTAATCCGTATGCGCCTCACCGAACCGGACAAGCGCGGAGTACGTCATCCCGAGGCCATTCCCGGCAGTTCCAATCATATTGAGGTCGATTGTATTGTCCACTCCATGGGGCAGATGGCCTTTGAAAAAAGTAAAATATCAGCCGCCGGGATTGAAGAAACTCTGGAACTTTCACAAAAGAATTGTTTGAAGGCTAATGTTCGGAATTCATCGACCAATGTGGAGGGAATATTCGCGGCTGGTGACGTAGTGTCCGGGCCGCGGACAGTTATCCAGACGGTGGTTGCCGCCCGGCGGGCCGCCGAAAATATCCACAGCTACTTAATGGGGACTGCCAAACAAACCGACGAGCGTTTTAATTTCAGCCGGGGACGTTCCTTTGATGATGTCGATATGCGTAATTTCGAAGGCATCAATGTTAAGCTCCGCGAGAAAATGCCCACTCGCCCGCCGGAGATTGCCATTCAGGATTTTGATCAGATTAAACTCGGTTTCACCGAGGAAATGGCTCTCAAAGAGGCTAACCGCTGTCTGTCCTGCGGCTGTTCGGCCTTTGAGCGCTGCGACTTAAAGTCTCTCGCTATAGAGCATAAGATCAATCTTAATAAGACCGGCATGGGTAAAATCCCGCTTTATGCCAAGGACACCACGCATCCCACCTTAAGCGTTGATCTTAATAAATGTATATATTGCCAGCGTTGCCGGAACAGCTGTGAATACAAGGCCCTGGAGCTGACGGCGGCCGGTTTTGATGAGCTTGGCCGGGCTCAGGGGATTAAACTCAGCTTTAATGATAATTGTGTGGCCTGCGGCCGTTGCGCCGAATTCTGTTCCACCGGTGCTTTATCTAAAACAGCAGCCAATGTCCCGGTGGTGAACGAAAAAATTCGCGAGGTTCAAACTACCTGTCCCTATTGCGGCGCTGGATGCCAGTTGATCTTGAGGATTAAGAACAATACGATTATGGAGGTCAGCGCCGATCCGGAGCTGGCGCCTAATTATGGCGCTCTCTGTGTTAAGGGGCGTTTCGGTTTTGACTTTGTGCAGCATCGTGATCGTCTCACCGCTCCCCTCATCCGCCAGGGCGGCCAACTGGTGGAGACTACCTGGGAAGAGGCCTTGAACCATGTGGCCAAACACTTCTTCGATTTGAGAGCCATGTACGGGCCGGATTCCATCGCCGGATTTTCCTGCGCCAGGGCCACCAATGAAGACAATTTTATAATGCAGAAGTTTATGCGTACGGCGCTGGGGACGAATAATATCGACCACTGCGCCAGGCTCTGACACGCTCCCACGGTGGCCAGTTTGGCCATCTCTTTCGGCAGCGGCGCAATGACTAATTCCATTGCGGATATTAAAGACTCTGATGTAATCTTCATGATTGGTTCCAATGCCGATACCGGGCATCCCACCATCGGCCTGCGGATTCATCAGGCCTTGGATAACGGTACCAGGCTTATTGTGGTTGATCCCAGGGGTACTGATTTCGCCCGGCGTGCCGAACAATGGGTACGTAATAAACCGGGTAGTGATGTCGCCCTGTTAAACGGTATGATGCGGGTTATCATCAAGGAAGAACTTTATGATAAGGAATTTGTCGAGCAGCGTACCGAGAATTTTGAAGAGCTGCTCATTGTTACCGAAAAATATACCCCGTCCTATGTGGAGGAGATCACCGGCATAGATTCGGAGCAGCTCCATGCCGTGGCTCGTCTGTACGCCAGCCCCGGTAAAAAATGCGCTGTCTTTTACGGTATGGGCCTGGCCCATCATGCCACCGGTACCGATAATGTTAAATGTGTCGCTAACCTCGCCATGCTCTGCGGCAAGATGGGTACCGCCGGGGGTGGGGTTAATCCCCTGCGGGGGCAGAATAATGTTCAGGGTGCCTGTGATATGGGTGCCCTGTTCAACACTCTGCCGGGTTATGCCGGTCTTAAAAATGATGACATCTTTGATCGTTATGAAGAGATGTGGGGTGTTAAATTACCCCGGCGGCCCGGTAAGGCTGCCACCGAGGTCTGGGATGCTATTCATGAGGGTGATATCCGCGGGCTCTACATTATGGGCGAAGATCCGGTATTGGCCGATCCCAATGCCCATCATGCCGTGCAGGCCTTGGAAAAACTGGATTTTCTACTGGTGCAGGATATATTCCTCACCGACACCGCCAAGATGGCGGATGTGGTGTTGCCGGCCTCTTGCTTTGCCGAGAAAGATGGTACCTTTACCAGTACTGAGCGCCGGGTGCAGCGGATACGGAAGGCCGTTGACCCCCCTGGACTGGCCAAGGCCGATTGGCGGATATTCTGTGAGTTGTCCAAGAAAATGGGCTATGAAATGAATTATGAATCAGCGGCCGATATTTTCACCGAGATTGCCTCTCTCACCCCGCAGTATAAAGGAATTACCTATCAGCGGATTGAGGAGGTTGGCCTGCAGTGGCCGGTACCTAATAAGAGTCATTCTGGCACCACGGTTATGCATGTCGGCAAGTTTACCCGAGGCCGCGGCCTCTTTATCCCGGAGGATTATACGCCGCCTAAAGAGATGCCCGATGACGAGTTCCCTATGCTCTTCACCACCGGCCGTCACTACGCTCAGTATAATTTTGGCAGTATGACCAGGAAGACCGCCGGGCTGGGTAAGATATATGGTGAGGCCAGGGCTGAGATAAATCCTCTTGATGCCCAACGTCTTGGAATTGAAGAAGGAGACTGGATCAAGATGACCTCAAGAAGGGGTTCCGTAAGGGTGCGGGCGGCTCTGACTGACAGGTCACAGGTCGGGACAGTATTTATTCCCTATCATTTTGCCGAGGTTCCGGTCAATCAGTTGACCTTAAACAGCCTTGACCGCCTCTCCCGAAGTCCGCAGTACAAAATATGCGCCATCCGGGTTGAGGTTCAGAGTCCGGATGACAGAAGACATCATAATGATTTGATAATTTGATATAATCCCAAACCCAAGAGGGGATGGCGTATTGCGGTACTGCGGCACAGGTAAAAAAACATGATCTTTGAACAATGCGGTCAGGTTGAATTGACCGCTCATTCTTATAACGTGGAGTTTGTAATATGGCAAAGGCAGTAAAAAATAAAAAGGCAGATAAAGGCACCTCCTCCGGGGCGGTTATGGTACTGGGCGGCGGAATTGCCGGTGTGCAGTCCGCTCTTGATCTCACCGAGTTAGGTTATTATGTCTATCTCGTTGAGAAGAGTCCGGCCATTGGCGGAGTGATGGCGCAACTTGACAAGACCTTTCCCACCAATGACTGCGCCCTCTGAATCCTGGCACCAAAACTGGTAGAGGCCGGTCGGTCTCCCAATATTGAAATTTTAAGCAACGCTGATTTTACAGGACTTGAAGGTAAGCCGGGGGCCTTTACGGCCAAGGTTAATATGCGGCCTCGTTTTATTGATGCCGATAAATGTACGGCCTGCGGTTTATGTACCACTTACTGCCCGCGCCACCTGCAGGATACATTTAATGAGGGCCTGAATCTAACCCGCCCCATCCATATTGATTACCCGCAGGCGGTACCGGCTACCTATTATATTGATCCTGCGGCCTGTCTGCATGTTACCGAGGATACCTGCCAGATATGTGTGCCGGTATGCCGCAGCCACGCCATCAATTTTAATCAGAAGCCCAAGGTTAAAAAGATTGCGGTTGGTGCCGTGGTGCTGGCGCCTGGATTTGGCAAGGTGCCTGACAGTACCTTGGCTAAATATAGTTACGGTGTCCATGCCGATGTGCTTACCAGCCTGGAATTTGAGCGCCTTTTAAATCCCTCCGGCCCCTATCAGGGGAATGTCCTCTGTCTGTCGGATCAACGTCATCCCAAGAGTCTGGCTTTTATTCAGTGTGTGGGGTCACGGGATCTGGGCTGTGGTAACGGCTATTGCTCGTCGGTCTGCTGTATGTATGCCATCAAGGAGGCTATGGTTGCCAAGGAGCACGATCCAGAGCTGGATATCATCATTTTTTATATGGACATGCGGACTCAGGGCAAGGACTTTGACGCGGCCCGCAAACGGGCTGAGGAACAGTTCGGCATCAAATTTGTCCGGGCTAAGGTGGCAGGTGTTACCCCCTGGGGTGCCAAGGGCCTGAGACTTACCTATTCCACTATGGACGGTCGGCATCGTTTTGACCCCTTTGACATGGTGGTGCTCTCCGTCGGTCTTGATGCCCCTAAAGATGCCCGCAAAATTTCTAAGCTCCTGGATGTGGAACTTAATAAGTTTGATTTTTGCCGGACTGACCCCTTTCATCCCCTTAATTCGTCCCAGCCGGGTATTTATGTGGCTGGCGCCTTCCAGGGCCCCTGTGATATTCCCGAGAGTGTCACCCAGTCTTCAGCCGCGGCTGGTATTGCCGCCGGTCTCTTGAAGAAACAGCGGGGTAAGGGCTATGTGGTAAAATCATATCCCGCCGAACATGATATTACCGGAGAGGATATTCGTATCGGGGTTTTTACCTGTCATTGTGGTATTAATATCGGCGGCGTAGTGGATGTGCCCAGGGTTGATAAATATACCGATGGTATGGAAAATGTCGTTTATCACTCCGAGTCCATGTATTCCTGCTCGCAGGATGCCCAGGAGATGTTAAAGAAGACAATTAAAGAGCATAATTTGAACCGGGTGGTCATAGCCGCCTGTTCTCCGCGAACCCACGAGCCTCTGTTTCAAGAGACGCTGAAGGATGCCGGGCTGAACCGTTCCCTGTTCGAGATGGTTAATATCCGCGACCAATGCTCCTGGGTTCATGCCAATGAGCCTGAGGCCGCCACTGAGAAATCCATGGATTTAATCCGCATGGCAGTGGCCAAGGCCAACCGTATTCAGCCGCTGGCCGAGCAAACGGTACCGGTAACTGACAAGGCCCTGGTTTTAGGGGGCGGTGTGGCGGGGTTGACTGCCGCTCTGACTCTGGCCGAGCAGGGATTCCATTGTACACTGGTAGAGAAGGAGGCAGAGCTTGGCGGTAATCTGCTGGTCATTAAGCAGACCATTGAAGGAGTTGGAACGGCCGCTACTCTGAAGAAGCTTATCTCCAGGGTAAAAAGCAGTGCCTTGATTGAGGTTATAACCAAGGCCGAGCTAATTACTATCAACGGCTTTGTGGGTAATTTTTCTTCAGTACTCAAGGTACAGGAAGGCAAGAAAACCGCCGAACATACCATTGACCATGGGGTAATTATTCTTGCCACCGGCGGCCGGGAGCATAAACCGGCCCAGGTTTTGGGGCAGGAATTGGTAAAATCAAAGCAGATAATCACCCAGCAGGAGTTAGAGACCAGGCTCTTCGGTAAGGCCAAAAAACGGGCTCCATCCTCAGTAGTCATGGTGCAATGCGCCGGCAGCCGAGGCGACGACCTGAATTACTGCAGTAAGGTCTGCTGTAATCATGCCGTTAAGAATGCCCTGCATATTAAAGAAATAAATCCTGAATCTCAGGTATTTGTCCTCTATCGTGATCTTCGCACCTATGGTTATGCTGAGGAAAAATATCAGCAGGCCAGAGAGAAGGGCGTCGTCTTTATTCCCTATGAGGTGGATAATAAACCCCGGATCACCAAAAAAGGTCAGAAGGTGGAAATAAGTTTTCACGACCCGCTGCTGCAGGAAGATGTTGTGATGCAGCCCGAGGTTATTGCTCTCAGTGTGGGCATTGTGCCCCAGGGTACCGAGGCTTTGAGTAAATTACTCAAGGTGCCGGTAACGGAGCATAAATTCTTTATGGAGGCCCATGTCAAACTGCGGCCCGTGGAGATGCCGGTGGCCGGGGTTTATGTCTGCGGCCTGGCTCACTCGCCCAAGCCCCTGAATGAAACTATTGTCCAGGCTCAGGCCGCGGCCGCCAAGGCAGCCATGCCTCTGGTCAAGGGCTCGGTCTCCGTGGAGCCCATCGTCTCCCATGTTGATCAGGAGGCCTGTATCGGCTGTGGTCTGTGCGCCAGTCTCTGCCCATATCAAGCCATTCAGATTATTAAGGTAGATAAAAAACGCAAGGCCGAGACCATAGTGGCCTCCTGTAAGGCCTGCGGAATCTGTGCCTCTCACTGCCCCACCTTTGCTATTTCCATGGGGGGCTTTACAAATGAACAAATTATCGCCCAGATTGAGGCCTTTGGTAATTCAATTGAGGAGTAAGCATGACTGACGAGTTTAATCCCAAAATACTTGGGTTTTTGTGTAATTGGTGCTGTTACGCCGCCGCTGACGCGGCCGGGGTTTCGCGATACCAGTATCCGCCTAATCTCCGTACTATTCGGGTTATGTGTACTGGCCGGGTGGATGCCGCCTTTATCCTCAGGGGCTTTGTTGAGGGGGCCGATGCCATATTTACCGGCGGCTGACAACTTGGTGAATGCCATTACCAGGTTGGTAATTATGACGCTATGGGAGTTAACGCCTTGGTCAAAAAGGTTTTAACCGAGATTGGTATAAATCCGGAGCGCTTTGGCCTGCATTGGGCCTCGGCCGCTGAGGCACCGCGCTTTGTGAAGTTGATTACTGATTTCACAATACGGACAAAGGAGCTTGGGCCCCTGGGTCAGAGTGAGGGGCTGAGTCCGGAAGAGGTTAAGGAACGCTTAACTAAGGCCGTTAATCTGCTGAGTGACCGTAAACTGCGGGTGGGGTTTGGCAATGTGACCAAGGCCATGCGCAAGGAGGGGCCGCAGATAACCCCGGAATGGATTAAGGAGACCGTGGACAGCAAATTATCCAAGACCATCAGTGCCGGTCTGGAATAGTTTTTGCCACAAGTGGAGTCTTCGCTTCCCTGAACGGTTACGACTATAAGTTTAGGATGAATGTGTTGCCCCCGCTGAATAGTTACAAATGTTTTACACATGAGCCGTGGAATTTAAACAGGTAAAAGAATATTATGGCCGCATCCTTAAAGGGAACAAGGATCTCCAGACCAGCGCCTGTTGCTGTGATGATGAGATTCCAGCCCGGATTAAGGCCATTTTAAGCGAGATTAATGATGAAATCCTGGAAAAATTTTATGGCTGCGGTTCGCCGTTGCCCCCTCTGCTTGAGGGCTGCACCGTTCTCGATTTAGGCTGCGGAACTGGGCGGGATGCCTTTTTAGCCTCCCGCCTGGCCGGACCAACCGGCTATGTGATTGGGGTGGATATGACCAGTGAACAACTGGCAGTAGCCCGTCGCAATCTCGATAGTCAAATGGTTAGATTTGGCTATGAAAAGGCCAATGTCGATTTCCGGCAGGGGTATATTGAGGATTTGCGGGCCATTGAGGTGGCGGATAACTCGGTGGATGTGGTTATCTCGAACTGCGTCCTTAATCTTTCTCCGGATAAGGAAGCGGTATTCTCGGAGATTTTCCGGGTTTTAAAGCCGGGCGGCGAACTCTTTTTCGCGGATATCTTCTCCGGCTGCCGGATTCCGGTAGCCCTGTATGATGATCCGGTACTTAGGGGTGAATGTCTCTCCGGCGCCATGTATCGGGAGGATTTTAGACGTTTGCTGCTTAATCTCGGCTGCCGGGATTTCAGGTGTCTTAATAGTCGGCGCGTAGAGCTTGATAACCCGGAGATCGCGGCTAAGATTGGGATGGCGGCCTTCTTTTCCGAAACTATTCGAGCCTTCAAGCTTGCTGACCTTGAGGATATCTGCGAGGATTACGGTCAGATGGCCGTTTATAAAGGCAGCATTCCGGAGGCACCGCATTTTTTCGATTTAGACGACCACCACCATTTCATTGCCCATAAACCAATGCTGGTTTGCGGTAATACTGCTGCCATGCTTTCCGAAACCCGTCTGGCCCCTCATTTTATGGTCAGCGGTGACCGTTCCCGTCATTTCGGCCCCTTTGCCTGCGGTGAGGCGGCGGAGAAAGCTAAGAGCGGGGCATCATCATACGGCGGTGCCTGCTGCTGTTAAGAAGAAGGGCGGCTTTTTTTTTAATACGCCTCATATATGATGCTATCGTAAAAAGTCGAAAGATCTAATTCTGCCCCCTAATGATTTCAAGGGGGTACCTATGGTAAAATTGCCAAATGTGGACTTTTTACCAGAGCATCATATATTGCCCCCCCCCGCATATCCTGTGCCGCCCCTGCAAGCTTCATATATAATCATCAGCGGCAGTTGAATTTTCTGTTCTTTCCTTTTTGTCTTCTCTATCCTGCTTACCTAATATATCCGTGTTTATCAGGGTAGCGATGAAGCTGCCCACCACTACCCGGCTCTTGAGACGCACCAATATCTTTCTCTTATCATCTGTAACCCAGACATACATTTTAGCATTCTTACTCTTCTCAAATACCCCCTTTACCTCCTTTAATTCCGGTTCCAGCTTGATGGTTTTGTAGTAGTGGCCGGCAAGCCTTATGACTTCACGTTTTATGACCCGCAGGCGGCCGATAACTACTTTTTTGCCATCAGTAATAGGTCGTTCTATGGTTTGTCCCGGAACAAGAGACTGGCAGCGGATAAAATAGAGTGCGGCGAGGGGATCGAGTGTGTCTTCTGGAAGTTTTATAGGCGGCATAACTTCTTTAAAATTGGTGTATTGCGCGGTGTTCCGTTTAAGGTTGAAGTGTATGGTAATATCGCGCTCCGTTTTGCCTTGCTGGCGTTTTTTGTAGAATACCGTTCTATTGATCAGGGCTGAGGTGTATGAATCAACCCTTTCTCTGAATTTGTAGATCAGATCAATGGCTGGATAGGTTGAGGCGGTCAGGACAAAATGGTGGGCCGCGCCGGGTATATTGCCGGGTGGCGGCTCTACTTGTAGAACAGCGCGACCGGCGGGAATAAAGAGCCAGCTTATCTGGAATTCAAGCCGTTCCCCGTTTTTAAAGGGGAGAAGCGGTTTGCAGGGCGCCATCTCCGGGATTAAGAAATTCAGCCAGAACAGTACTGCAATGAAGTAGAAAATAGAAGGTGAAAAACTGGTCATTTTACGCATTTTGGGGCATTTAACCTCTTGTCGGCGAATTATAACAAAGGTTGTAACAGAGAAAGCAAATGGGAAATAAAAGGCCTATATAAGATTTATTTTTCCATATGCAAGGATAAAAAAAGCCAGTTCCAACGTTATTTCGGGGAGTAAACAATTTTCCTGTTAATTGGTGATCTATTTTGACTGCTGCAAAACTGTCGCACTTTGGCAACAGGGTATGAACTTTGCAACTAACATCTATGGCCGACTATTCAGGTACAACGAAATATGAAAGTCACGTCCAAGGCCAACACCCCTGGCAGATGACTTTAGGGCAATTTGGTGCCTTAGCTGAATAGATATAAATTTAATAATTAAAAATACTCAGCGGTGTCCGGTTACAATCTTGCACGAGGGTAATAGGACTGTCTTCGTAGCGTATTGAACAAATTCTGTAGCATTTTCTTAGTGAAGCGTAGCCAAAAATTGCGTCTGTCTGAGTGAGGAACGAACGAGTTTAGCAATTTTT
>DRPV01000324.1 GCA_011330685.1 Desulfobacterales bacterium | reverse complement strand
GGTCTATATCCTTGTTCCGCAAATATTGTCTGACTGGTTTTTCCAGGAGCCTTGTACCGCCAAACCAGTAAAAATAAAAGCAGAAACCAGCCAGTCCATAACGTTTGGCTAACTCTGTCTGCTGCTGCATTACCTTAATGTCTTCGAGGTCATAATATCCCAGCTCTCCCGGTTGGCGGGGTTGGTAATGCCCGGAGAACCGGGGGGATGCCGATTTGACATTTGTCCACTCGGTAAAACCATCACCCCACCATTTATTGTTCTCCCGGATGGGATGAAATTGGGGGAGATAAAAGGCGATTAATCGTACAGGAGGATAGGAAACAGGGTCGCCGTCAGGCGGTATGGCCGGTCTGTAAGTTTTCCTGCTCTCCCAGCTGGGTGGGTGGTGGCCATCGTCCTGGAGGAATTCGGCTTTAAGGCGCGTCCTTGTTTCCTCTGATGTGGGTAGTAAAGTTAGAAGAAAACTAAAAGAAATAGCGAAAATTTTGCTTTTATCCAGGTGTAGAAGGTGGATTGCGGGTAGTAGTACACGGCGTTTTACAAGGCTTTTGGTTAAATCAAGGATGGTCATCAAATTTGGCGGTTATGACGGTAAATCCCGGTAGATTTCGGTGAGTTTTTTTAGGTGATTGTCCCAGGTGTAATTGTCTTTGGCGTGAATCAGGGCTTGGGCCGCTATGGTTTTTCTTTTGGCCTCATCATTTAATAACATAATTACCGCTTGGGCGAAGTCTGGTGCTTTATCGGCAATGACGGCTGATATTCCGGGCTGGTAATCAAGGCCTTTATTGCCGATGGTGGTGGATACCGACGGTCTGCCGGCAATGGAATATTGATTAAGCTTCCCTCTGATTCCCGCCCCGGTTATCAGAGGCAGGATGCATACGGAGGCGCTTTGAATGTATGGCATGACGTTATCGACCCGGCCGGTAAATTTAACGCTCTTGTCATGGGCGGCCAGTTCTTGCAGCGGTGTGGTGTCTCCCGCGCCGATAATGAGGAATTCATAGCTCGGAACCTGGCTTTTTATGATGGGGTGAATTCTGGATAAATACCATTTCATGCTGTCAATATTGGGGTAATGGCCAAAATAACCGAGGAAGGCGACGCGGCCGGCTTCGGCCTTGGTATTGCTTTCTTGAGCCTTGTCTATAATTTCTGTTTGTGACAGACAGGTTGGGATTATATTTACTCTGCGGGGATAGAGGCGTTGCAGGAAATCAGCGTCTTCCTGGGTTACGGCGATGAGAAAATCGGCATTTTGGAGGACGAATTTTTCCGCTACGGCGTATTTCCATAAAGCGGTGCTGAAACGCGGCATCCCGCTCAGGTCATTGTTGCCGGTCATCTCCTGAATCTTGATGACATTGCTCTTGGTCTGGCACTCCATGAAGGTGAATCCTACCTTTTTACCGTATCGTTTCATGAAGTTGGTGAGGTAAATGGTATGCGGATATTCAAGCTGGATAACATCATAATACCGCTTATCCTTGCCGATATCCCGCAGCCACTTCCCTATATCATCCCGGCTGGCTGCGAGATCCACAATCTGTTCGTTTTTTATCAGCCTGATATCCCGTAGATGTTCCTTTAACATGTTTAGGGAGTGATTATCGGTATCCGCCTCGTAGACGGTGTAAAGGTCGATATCATGGTCAACGGCCAGGCCGCGCAGAATATCAAAAAGACGCAGGCCGCCTCCGTGCTCAATAGAGGGAAACAGGCCGCTGATTACCAGGATTTTCAAGGGCCGGTCAGCTCTGGGCCGGGGTGGCTGCGGGCCGGGCCGCTCATATGTTATATTGGTCAGGAAATCGTTAATCTCCTGCCTTAACTGCCAGATGCCGCCCTCGTACATATAGGCCCGGACGAGGTCTATCAGGATCAGTGAATTGTTGGCCGGCTGATAATTCGCTTCATCCGCGAAAATCAGATCCATTACCCGTTCAAAATCTTGTGACAGGCTGTTTACGCAATTGATGTGAGCGACGGATTCCTGCCGTTCGCCGATAACCTTAAGGCGCCAGTCCGAGAATTGCCCGATTTCTATAGCCCGGACAATACGCTCGTCTAACTGCTTATGAAACTTGTCTAAATCAGTGGATAATTGATTGAAGAGTGAGACCTGTTGGGCCTGGAGGGGGGCTAATCGTCTGTCAATACGCTTGGCGGCAGCTCTTCGAACCGATAATATCGGCTTTGAGTGGTAAAATATGTCAAATATTTTTTTGATTAGT
>DRPV01000323.1 GCA_011330685.1 Desulfobacterales bacterium | reverse complement strand
GGCGGCCATCTTATCAAGATTCTTGACCAGTTGGCGGCGCTCATGCGGAGGCGGATCGCCTTCAGCGGTAAACTGAAGGCGGTCACGGCCGAATCACGTTTTACGGCCCTGTTCATTGGCGCTCTTCCCCTGTCCTATATTGCCTATCGCCTTATCTTTAACCGGGCGGGGATGAATTTTTTCCTCCATGACCCCACCGGCAGCCTGATTTTCAAGACCTCTCTCGGCCTTATTTTTACCGGCATGGCCCTGCTTAAATATCTCATGAGGATTTCATTCTGATGACTGTCACCATGCCCGTTATTCTCGGAATCACCGCCATCTTCGGCTTAGGCCTGGGGCTTATGATCTATGAACGTTTCATTGGCCGGGTAATCCGCTTTCAAACCCGGCAGCGGGTAAGGAGATTATTCAGCGATAACGACTCCTTTCATCTGACAACCAACCAGTCGAAGATGTCTGTCTGGAGCACTCTCGGCCTGGCCTTATCACCCGCTAATCTCGAAGAGCTGGCCAAGACGAGAGAAAAATTACACTTTGCCGGTTACCGTCAGGAAGAGCATGTCGGCCGCTTTTATATTTTCAAGTATGGCGGAGTTCTTTTTGGCCTGCTGTCAGGTCTCTATCTCTGGCATCTTGGTCTTTTTACCCCCCAGATGACGATTATCTTCGCTATTGCCTTCCTGTTTGTCCCCGATATCGCCTTAAAGATCATAACCCATAACCGCCTGCAGAAAGTCACTATGGCTCTGCCCGATTTTATTGATCTGTGTAATGTCAGCATGACCGCGGGCTTAAGCTGGCTCATCAGTGTTAAACGGGTTATCAGGGAATTAAAACCCATCCATCCGGAAATCTGCCGCGAGTTTGCCCACCTCTTTAACCAGATTCAGACAGGTATGGATCGTATTGAGGCCTTTGAACACCTGGCCCAGCGTAACCCCACGGCTGAGATGCAATATCTCGTCAATGTTCTTATTCAAAATGAACGAATGGGCAGCTCGATTTTGACCTCGCTGAACGATTTTTCACAACGAATTTACCGCATGCGGGAACAGACCATGGAGGAGAAGGCCGGTAAACTGTCCGCCAAGATGGCCTTTATCATTTTGCCGTTTTTCCTGCTGCCCTTTATGCTCATTATAGTCAGTGAACAAATTGTTAATCTGATGCGGATGTTGACCTCATGAAAAACCTCCTGATTCTTCTGATAACCACCGCCCTGCTCAGTGGTTGTTTTGGCGGGCGGCAGCCCGTAACCAATATTGCCGCCATCCAGGCTGGACTGGCCGAAAAAGAGGCCCTTAATAAGCACAAGACCTCTTTAAAGACCAGCCTTGATCCAGCCGAGCAGTTGTCTTTCCGCCTTGATTACGCCCGGCTGCTTATAAAAGACAAGCGGCTGCCGGAGGCCGAACGTCTATTGAACGCCCTGCGGAAGAAAGAGAAAATTGCCGCTCAGGCTTACCCCCTGCTGGCCGAGGTCTATGAGCTGGAGGATAAATGGCCCCGAGCCCTTATCGCCTGGCAGGAAAGTGTGCGGCTTTCCCCGGAGCCGGGCAAAAAACTAACCGCCCGTTTAGCGAGAGCCGCCCTGCGCTGCAAAAAATACGAAACCGCCGATAACATATATAAACACTGGCTGACGATTAAAGAGAACAAGGGCGGGCGGCTCCATATCACCGCCCTTAACAACCTGGGATTTAGTTATCTGCTCCAGAAAAATTATCCTCTCGCCAAACAGTATCTTGCTCAAGCCTTGGCGCTTGACCCCCTTAATAAAAAGGCCGCCGCCAACCGGGCTCTGTTGCTGAAATTACAAAATTAACCGTAACCTATTACCGGAGAACTCCAATGAAAACACTTACTCTTGCCGCCCTTGCCACCCTTGCCGCCCTCGCTATCGCGGCTGCTTCGTCCGCGGCGCCTGCCCGGGCCTTTACCAAACCTCCCTTCGGCCAGGGGCTCCAGCGGCTGATTCAACTCCAGCAGCCGGAAAACCAGCAAAAAAGCCATAACACCGGGGAAAAACTATATTTTTTAAAGGTAAAATCAGCCAAACTGCTCGACGCTGATAAGGGAAACGGTCAATAAACCAGAGGAAAGCGGCCGCCCTCCTCACCTACCGGGGGTACGCAGCGGAAACGGGCGAGGAAAGCGAAGACAGCGCATGAATAATAGTGAGATATCTACCATGATTACCGCAAAAAAAAGCAGACCCTGGCTCAAAATCTGCGTGGAACAGAAAGGTGGAATGACCCTTTTGGCCGCCGGAGGCATATTCACGGGTGTTCTCATCCTCTTTATGGTGGTCAATATCGGTAATATGTACGCCACCAAGGCCAAACTGAATAACGCCGCACAAATGATGGCGGATACCCTGCTCAGTAATCAATTAAAAAATCCAAACCCCACGCCAACTAAACTCATACTCATTAAAAAATTAGACAAGGATGCCGGATTAAAGGCCAGCCTCGGCAAGGTCACCTACCGGTTTCAGTTTGGTTATACGACTGATAAGGGAAAACATTTCATCCCCATTGCCAAGAAGAATCCAACCCCCGCTGATTTTTACACCGCCAGCGGTGGGAACGCAAACACAATGCCGGCCATCGCCTTTGAAATTACAACGCCCATTTTGGATATAGGCAATTTCTTTAATTTGCTGGGAAATATCAAGGGCCGCAGTATCAGATTTTTAGATTACCCGTTTAAAAAGATAATTAACAAGAAAAAAGATTGCATTTGTCAGCAATCCGCTGAACAAACCTGTGGTGAGGTTTGCGAAGGCAAGCCACTTTACAATATTTGTACAGCAGCATGTATACCACCAAAAATTATACTCTGTAACGCAATCGCCACCTTAGCAGCAATGATAAAGACGATAAAGACTCTTAACCCGACGTATTTTCTGGCGGCGCTGCGCTGCGCTTTCAGTGATATGATTTTTGTAATGCATACGATGATTGTTACAGCCTGGGACTGGTCTTTTACGGCTTACTCAGTCATAGTTTCATTATAATCAGTTTGATAGACTCTTTATTTTTTAGCTTATTGGTTATAGCCGACAAAAACTGGTTAAACACCGACCTTATACAGGTATATATTTCATATTGACAAAAAGATCAGCATATGTTTTTGTGTACCACAATGTCGTAATAAACGATTGATTTTTTTCTACTGTTACTATCTTAATTTTGGGCGGCAAGGGAGCTCGCCCGAGGTTGTATTTTTTTATTAATTCTTTTAATTGGAGGTTTGTAGATTATGAAAAAGTTACTCACCATGTATGTTAAATTCAATGAGGTAATCATCGGCAACAAAAAAGGCGCCGCTATGATTGAATACGCTCTGGTTCTCGCTGCTATTGTTGCCTTAGCCACTGCTCTCTACGGTAGTACTGGTTCTGGAACATTCGCTGGTGCTATCAAAACCAAATTAGATAGTATAAGAGCTATTATTAATCCTTCTTAATAAAGAGTGTGTTTTGGTTTCAAAATTACTCATGAAACATTTAAAGAATCAACAAGGGGCGGCAATGGTCGAATTGGCCATTGCCCTGCCGCTTTTTCTGGCCCTTCTGTTAGCTGTGGTTGATTTTGGTCTCTACTTCAACAAACGTATTGTTCTCCAGGCGGCCGCCTATAACTATACCAACGAGGCAGCTGCCAATAATTGTCAAGATCCCGGCCGTAAAATCATTGATGAAACTGTAAAAAATATAATCAGCGATTCAACAACCACAATTTCTTTTACAGGAAAGGCAATAGACTCAGGATACACGCCAGCTCGCCCAACCGCCCGCTACCGTGTTCAATTAACCTATAATGGTAAAAATACCCTGCTGTCCGTCTTCACCAAAAACATCCCCGGTCTCTATCCCATGACGGCCATAGGCGTTTCCCACTGCTCAAAT
>DRPV01000322.1 GCA_011330685.1 Desulfobacterales bacterium | reverse complement strand
TCTCCACATATCCCTCCAGCTTACCGGCCTCTATCTTGGATATATCAATAATGTCATTAATCAGAGCCAGAAGGTGACGGCCGTTACGATGAATGGCGCTTAGGTTCAGCTTTTGTTCATCGTTCAGCGAGCCCAGCCACTCATCACGTAAAATAGCGGAGAAGCCGATAATGGAGTTCAACGGTGTCCGCAATTCGTGACTGGTGGAGGCGATGAACAGTGATTTTAATTGATCCAGCTCCCGCAGTTTCTCGTTGGCTCCATTAAGATCCTTCACTGTTTCCTGTAGTTGGACTTGGGATTCCTCCAGTTCCCTGGTACGCTCCATGACCTTCTCCTCAAGGAGAGCGGCGTTTTTAACTGTCTCCTCGTAGAGCCTGGAACTATGCATGGCAAGAGCCACTTGAGCGGCCACCGCCTCCATGGTTTGGATTAGGCCTTTGTCCGGTTTGGCGGTACTGCGGGTAAAGATACAAAGGACACCAATACAGTTTTTGCCGACCAGGAGTGGAAAGGCGGCATGGAAATTAATATCATCGTGACGAGTCGCATCGCGGCTGGAATATTCAAGCACCTCCTGCCGGTTCCAGAGAATAAGCGGCTTTTTATCCTGGGCGCAATTACCACAGAGGCAGTCACCCACTTTGATTACGTTGCGGTTCAAATCAAGAATCGCGGCCGGAGAAGTCTGCCGGTGGGCGGCAAGTTCAAGAGTTTGTTCCGGGGTAACAAAACAGATGGTACAACCCTCTAAGCCGCTTATCCTGCTGACTCCATCCATAACTTGATTAAATAACTCCCGCATATCCAGGCTGGCGGCGCAGGAAATGAGTAAATTGTTCAGATTCCGTAGCTCCCTATTCGCCCTCTGGGCCTCGGCCTGGCTTCGCTTACGTTCTGCCAGTTCCCGGCGCAGCTCCGTGGTCTTGGAGATGACTTGACGACGAAGGGTGCGGTTAAAAAAAATGCCGGTTATCACAAGGCCCAGAAAGACAGCCATTACCACGAAGGCGGTTTGCCAGGGCATACCCCTCTGAATGTCGATTCGTACCCAGCGCTGGCCGATCATTGCTACCCGTTGTTTACTGACAGAAGCAAGCCCTTTATTGATAATATCGGCCAGAATCGGCCAGTCACGGCGGACGGCAAAATAAAGTTTATCTTGATTTACCGGGGCCGCAACCTTGAGATTAGTAAGATGCAGATGATTGATCCAATAGGCGGCTGAGGCCACATTACCCACCAAGGCCTGAGTCTGACCGCTGGAAAGATCGATTAAGGCCTGTTTCAGAGAGGCATAGGGAATGGCGATAATGGAGGTATGCTCTCGGAGATAGGCGGCATGGGAGGACTTGGCCTGTACCGCTACCCGCCAGGAATATATATCATCGATGGAGGAGATGAACGGGGTGCGCGAACGGGTAATAATGACCCGGTTAAAATTCAGATAAGGATGGGAATAAACTAAGAAGCGCTGCCTCTCCGCGCTCTTGCCCACGCAGGCCAGAACATCAATACCGCCACTTTGGGCCGCCGACATTACCTCGGGCCAGGTTAAACCAGGTACCACCCGCAGCCGCAGGCCCAGGCGTTTGCGGAGTAATTTGACATAATCGGCGGCAATCCCCTGATAATGGCCATTTTTGTCGAGAAATTCAAAAGGCGCGAATTCAGGATCAATACCGAGGCGGATATTGGGGTGATTCTTAATCCAGGCCTTTTCCCTGGTAGTTAGATTAATAGAATAATCCTTGGCAGGAGAATCAGTAGGGGTAGACCGGTTTGCCGCCGGAAAAGCAGGGCTGCAAAGAATGAGAACAAGGAGAGATGTCAGTATTAAAACCGCTAAGTTCCACTCTGCCCGGTCAGAGATTCTCCAACCCCCTCTTCGCATATGCCCTCCTGCCAGTTTTGGAGGCAGAGACCTGATATTTTCCTGCCCTTACTGGCAAATGAACTGCTTTAGCCTGCTTTTGTCAAGGCAAAAAACGGTTCACTGAAGAAAGCGATATTGTGGATGGTCAGTTGTCTGTTTCCTCAAGCTGAGGATAGGAGCCCAGCCATTCAAAACTGGCGCAAATCTCCCGTAGACGCAGTACGGCTTTATCTATCACCGGATCACTAATATGGCCCAGCAGGTCGATAAAGAACATATATTTTCCGGCCTCACCCTTCACCGGCCGTGATTCTATTCTGGTGAGGCTGATGCCGTGTTCAGCCAAAATATTCAGGACGTCGTTCAAGGCCCCCGGCCGGTCTATAACACTTAGCACAAATGAGGTCTTGTCCTTGCCGCTTCTGGTCAGGGAGCGCTGGCCGATGAGCAGAAAACGGGTGGTGTTGCCCCGGTAATCTTCCACGCCCTGGGCCACGACCTGCAGTTCATATGTCTTAATGGCCAGGGAGCTGGCGATGGCCCCCAGGGTATGGTCTTTCTGGGCCATCTGCGCCGCCACCCCGGTGCTGAATACTGTCTGGGTGGGAACATCGGGTAGATTTTTGCGCAGCCATTGACGGCATTGGGCCAGGGGCTGGGAGTGAGAGACCACCATCTTTATATCCTCCATGGCGCCGCTGAAGTTAACCAAATTATGTTTGATGGCCAGATTAACCTCACCGCAGATTTTCACCCGGTATTTTATAAAGGAATCCAGGGTGGAGGTAACTGAGCCTTCAATGGAGTTTTCCACCGGCACAATGCCATAGGTAATGCGGCCGTGCTCCACATCATGGAAGATATCTTCAATGGTCTCCTGGGGAACGAAACGGGCCGACTGGCCAAAATATTTGACCCCGGCCAGGTGAGAGAAGGTGGCCTCCGGCCCTAAGTAGCCCACTGTCACTGTTTTCTGTGATAAACGGCAGGTGGTGATAATCTCCCGAAAGATACTGATAAGCGGCGGCTCCGGGAAATCGTTATTGTTCATGGCCTTAAGCCGTTCAAATATCTGCCTCTCCCGCAGCGGATCCCATTTGGCCCGTTTATTTTGGTTTTTAAGGCGGCCAATATCCTTGGCACAGAGCAAACGCTCCTTCAGAAGGAGTAATATCTGATTATCTATGGAGTCAATACGTTCCCTGATAACAGAGATTGTCTTATTGGCCGCGCCGTTCTCAATGCTGCTCTCCTGCTTTTCTGTCATAATGTCTGTCAAATCCAGGTACGGGGTTAGGTGGTTTTCTCTCGGTTCACAAATTGATGGTCATAATAAATATTCAGCCGTGGATTATGAGCTGCTTAATAGTTACAAAAATATTTATTATCTTGACGAGAGATTCAAATATCGTAAATATGCAGATTAAAGTAAATTACGACACTTGAAAAGTGAAAACAAGCCGCAATGACGTTTTCGAGGCCGTTTTACTGATTTTATACATTTTTGCTATTTTGTTTTAAGCCTCAAGTTAAAGGTGATTGCCGATGAAAGTAAAAAACTGGATCCGAAAAAACCCCGTCGTTATCAGCCGTGACACCCTCCTGCAGGAAGCGGCACAGCTTATGAAAGAATATGATATAAGGCACCTGCCAGTGGTGGATGACATGCAATTGGTGGGCTTTATCACCGAAAGTGATCTGCGGCAGTTTTCTTTCCCCTCCATGGTTGAAGATATTCCCGTCCACCAGGTCATGGTCACCAATCCCCTGACCATTGACGCCGATGCCTCCGTTGAAGAGGCGGCAAGAATCATTCATGATAATAAGATAGGCGGTCTGCCGGTATTAGATAACGGCAGGCTGACCGGGGTTATTACCGCCTCCGATCTGTTAGCCGCTTTCATTGAGGTTCTGGGGCTGCTAAAGGCCACAACCCGGCTGGATCTTCAGATTGGTGATAACGGTGATATTGATACCGTGTCTCATATAATTATTGAACATGGCGGTGAAATTCTGAACATGGCCACCGACAGTAACGCTGTCAGCAGTCATAAGGTTTATTCCTTCAGACTGGAACAATGCGAAACAGATGATATGGTCAGGGCTCTGGAAGAGGCGGGACACAAGGTGTTGTCGGTCATGGAATAAACATTTCAGAAACCAGAAACCAGTTTTAGTTACCGCCTGCGGCGATTAGAACTGCGGATTGGCGACTCTTGCGTATTCTGTTTTAAGTACTCGAATTCTGCGCTTATCCGAAGTCTACGCTTATCCGAAGTCTACGCTTATCTGCTGTGCCCATAAAGTGGGTGTGGCTGTTACAGATTATAGTTCAGGGTGGGTTATCTGCCTTGGCGAAAAAGTTACGAGAGAATAATGAATAAACATAAAATAAATAAGACCTATGCCGAGATAAACGCCCGTATCAAGGCTGGTGAGGCCGTGGTGGTTACCGCCGAGGAGATGACGAAGATTGTTCGGCGCGAAGGCCGGGTCAAGGCGGCGGCCAAGGTCGATGTGGTCACCACCGGCACCTTCTCACCCATGTGTTCATCGGGCATGTTTTTCAACTTTGGGCAGACTACACCCACCATTAAGGCCGCCGAGGTTTGGCTTAATAATGTTTCTTCTTACGCGGGACTGGCGGCAGTTGATGCCTATATCGGCGCCACCGAGCCCTGCGGCGATGACCCCTTGAATAAGGTCTATCCCGGCAGTTTCCGTTATGGCGGCGGCCATGTTATTGAAGATTTGCTGAATGGCAAAAAGGTTTTTCTGAAGGCCACCGCCTATGGAACGGATTGCTACCCCAACCATCTGTTAGAGAAGGAAATAACCCTGGATGATCTAAGCTCCGCCCTGCTCTGCAACCCCCGTAATTGTTATCAGAACTATAATTGCGCCATCAATCTCTCCGACAAGACCATTCATACCTATATGGGAACCATCAAATCCCAGGGGCGGAGTGCCAATTATTGCAGTGCCGGAGAATTGAGCCCCCTGTTAAATGATCCGCTCTACAAGACTATCGGTTTAGGAACAAGGATATTTCTCGGCGGCGGTGTCGGTTATGTAACCTGGCAGGGTACACAGCATAATCCCAAGGCGCCGCGGGCCAAAAACGGTGCCCCCCTGACCCCGGCCGGCACCCTCATGGTTCAGGGTGATTTAAAACAGATGGAGCCCGGCTGGCTCAAGGGGGTTAGTATTCAGGGCTATGGCTGTTCCATGGCCGTGGGATTAGGGATTCCCATTCCTATTCTCAATGAGGAAATGGCCGCTTATACCGGGGTGTCAGACGCTGAGCTCTTTACGCAGGTAATTGATTACGCCTATGACTATTCCAACCGTATAAGCCGTAATTACGGCGAGGTCAGTTATGCCGAGCTTAAAAGCGGCAATATTGAGGTCAACGGCCGTCAGGTGCCCACCGCGCCCCTGTCCAGCGTGGTAAAGGCCAGGGAGATTGCCGAAATTTTAAAGGAATGGATTATGAAAGGCGAATTTTTCCTGCAGGAACCGGTTCAACTGCTGCCGGACGGCCAGGAATAGGTGGCAGCAGGGAAGTACAATGCCCTTAAGGAGCTCCTGTGTTCCCTGAGGCGGGTGACGGTGGCCTTCTCCGGCGGGGTTGACAGCTCCTTTTTGCTGTGGGCCGCCCATGAGACCTTGGGCCCGGAAAATGTTAGCGCCATATTTGCCGATTCCATTGTTCAACCGCCGGAAGAGGGCAGGCGGGCAGCGGCAACGGCGAAATCCATCGGCGTCAATTTAAATATTATCAAGTTCGACATCCTGACTCTCGCCGAGTTCAGGGCCAATGGCGCGGAACGTTGTTATTTTTGCAAACGCCATATATTTTCTTCTTTTTTAAAGGGCCTTAATCCGGATACAATACTCATTGACGGCACTAATCTTGACGACAGCCGCCAAATCCGGCCCGGCGCGCGGGCCTGCCGGGAATTGGGAGTGCGAAGCCCCCTCCTGGAGGCCCAAATTACCAAGCAAGAGATTCGCCGCATGAGCCGGGAGCGGGGACTGGTGACCTGGGACAGGCCTTCTGCCTCCTGCCTGGCCACCAGAATTGCCTCTGGCCGGCCCATCACGGCCGAGGCCCTCTCCATAGTCGCTAAGGCCGAGGATTTCCTCCATAAAATGGGGCTGATGGGCTGCCGTCTGCGCCTGCGGGGTACTACCGCCACGATTGAATTGGCCGCCGGTGATATTGACCGCCTGATGGACGATAATCGCCGGCAGCGGGCGGCGGACTTCTGTTATTCCCTGGGTCTTGAAAAAGTTTTACTTGACCTTTGCGAGAGAGAAGGTATTTTGTCTTAAATTTTACGGAATTAAATTGGGGTCGGGATGTGGCTCAGCCTGGTAGAGCACTTGCTTCGGGAGTAAGGGGTCGGAGGTTCAAATCCTCTCATCCCGACCAATTTTGCCTTTTCATTTGATATTTTTGTATCGGACGTTCACTTCCTGCGGTTATTTTTAAAATAAAAACGGCAGGTTCTTGCTGAATAGCTCCTCTTCTAAGGTCTTCAATAAAGCTGAAGGCCTTTTTTGTTTCCCATGCATCCCCTGGAAAAAAAGGTTCTCAATAACTGCCTTGACCACCACCTCCTCCAGCCCGGCGACTCTCTGCTTATTGGGGTGTCCGGCGGCCCGGACTCCATGGCTCTGCTCTATATCATGGCCGCCCTGGCCCCCCGCCTCGGCCTGACCCTCACCGCGGCTTACGCCAATCACGGCCTGCGGCCGGCCGAGACCCCAGCCGAGGAACGTCTGACGAGAGAGCAGGCCGCCGCATTGGCAGTCAACTACCGCACCGCGTTGCTGCCAGTGCGTGAGAGAGCGGCAGAGCAAAAAATATCCATTGAACACGCGGCTCGTGATCTGCGTTATGCTTTTTTTAAAGAAGTCATGACGGAGATCAAAGCCGTCCGCCTTGCTGTGGCTCATCATGCCGACGATCAGGCCGAAGAGGTGATAATCCGTCTGTTGAGAGGCAGCGGCAGACAGGGCCTGGCCGGTATGCGGATGCGGCGCGATGAGGTTATCAGGCCGCTGCTGACTGCCACCCGGCAGGAAATTCTCACCTATCTCCACGACCGCCACATCGAAAGCCTCACCGATTCCTCCAACAACAGCCGCCAATACCTGAGAAACCGGGTACGTTTAGACCTCATGCCCCGCCTAATCCGGGAATTTAATCCCGCCTTAAAGGAGGTATTATGTCGAACAGCCACCGTATTACAGGCCGAGGATGAGCTGCTGAACGAGATGACGACAAGGGCCTGGCGGCAGACAATCCAGATAGAAAAACACCGCCTGCTTATCAAACTTGAGGCCTTTGCCGACCAGCCGCTCGCAATCAAAAGAAGATTGCTGGAAAAGGCCTTCTGGCACTTAAAGCGCAGACCGGGCCAGAGGCAGATAGAGGCCATAATCCATCTGGCAGCGGCTCATCCCCATGTTATACATTTCAGCCGCGGCCTGCGGGCCTGGCGGGAGGATGGCCGGCTGATTATGGCTTGTCCCCAGGGCGAGACAAACAGCCGTCATAACCTGGTCGACTTAGATGGTCCTGATTTTGAATACACTATTCCCGGCCCGGGAATCTACCAATTACCGGCCTTAAACCGCCGGCTCGTCGTTGAAGTTACCGCCCCGCCAAGCCCTGCGGCCTTGCGCCGGGAGGAAATCAATTTCCTTGATTATGCCCTTATAAATTTTCCCGTCAATATCAGAAACTATCGCCCCGGAGATCGTTTCAGCCCCCTAAACGGGCCGGGCAGCAAAAAGGTAGGTGACTTTATGACCGATCATAAAATTCCCCGCTCGCAACGTCGACAAATCCCCCTGCTGATTAACAACGGTAAGGTTGCCGCCCTCCTGAACCAGGCAATAGACAAAGACTACCGAATTACCCCCGGCACCCGAAAGTCATTAAAATTGAGCTTAGGGCCTGTAGAGAAACAATACAGCCCTTAGAAAGGATGCCGGTTTACAACCGGCAACTCCCAAACAAAGGACTTTACGAACGATATTATTCATGATAATATATTAAATTCTGCATCTCATCAACAAGGGCGGGTAGCTCAGCTGGATAGAGTGTCGGCCTCCGAAGCCGAAGGTCGCGGGTTCGAATCCCGCCTCGCCCACCAGTAATAATTTCAGGGTGTTAGGTTAGTTCCTAACACCCTTTTTTTATGCCCGGAAAGCGGCTCGTGCCCAAATGGTGCCGAGAATGAAATTTCTAATATTTGTTGTCCTTCCCATACATCCAAAAAATCATAGGCCTCCTTACAAATTAAATCCCAAAGCGATATGGTAAAAAATCATTATTGCACAAGCCCCCTCTAAGTTATTTTGGCTTCAGCCGTAGTGGAGCGTTATGTGCTCAAAATATCCCCCACCTGACAATCCAGATAACGACATAGCTTATCTATTACCTCCAAGTCAACGCAAGAAGCAGTTTTGTGGTGACACCAGATGGCGTTTAATCATTGGCATCTCCTAAATGAGAAAAACGAGAAAAATAATGTCTAAATTGACAACAACTGACATCATCGAGTAAAAATAATTTTATCCTTCTAAAATATCTGCGTGCAAAACAACTTTCGCGGTTTGTGGGTGGAAGCGGAACTTGCCCTGAAGACAGAACCCAGTGTCCCTGAGCGGGTGACTTTACAGAAGTCGCCACTTGCCTTTAAGGTACGGAAAAGAAATTAGGGAATAAGAGGAACGGTAACAGACAGGATGGAGAGAGATAATAATCTGCAACAGCTTGCTGCCCGGGAGTTTGACATCCTGGTGGTGGGCGGTGGTATTACCGGAGCCTGCATTGCCCATGATGCCGCTCTGCGCGGCTTTTCTGTTGCTTTGATTGAGCGGGGTGATTTTGGTAGTTTTACCTCGTCAGCCTCCTCTAAGCTGCTCCATGGCGGGATTCGTTACCTGCCCAAGGGTCAGATCTGGAAGGTGCGGGAATCGGGCCGGGAGCAGATGATTTTCCAGCAGCTGGCGCCCCACCTGACCAGCTGGATTCCTTTTTTGATTCCCACCCGAAAGGGCTCCCTCACCAAGGGCGCATTGGCCCTGAAAACGGCCATGTATATCTACCGTCTCTGTCATCTGGGGCTGTCCAATCTTCTTGACGACCGCACAAGAAAACCGGCAACGGGGCAGTTTTATTCAGCCTCGGCAACAGTTTCCCTGGCCCCGCGGCTGGCAAACCTGGAGGGCTTGACCGGTTCCCAGGTTCTCTATGAGTCGCATATGCACAGTTCCGAACGGATGACCCTGGCCTTTTTAAAAACAGCAGTCCATAACAGGGCGGTTATTGCCAATTATCTGGAGGCAAAAGACTATCTTGTCGAACAGAGCAGGGTGCAAGGGGTGTTGGCTCACGACCGTCTGACTGGAAACGATTATACAATTTCTGCCCGTCTGACCATTAACTCTGCCGGACCAGCGGTTCAGGCTCTGAATCGTTCCGTTCCCGCCCTTGGACTGGGGCTGAAAAAAGAGCTCACCGGCTTTTCCCGGGGAGTGCATCTGGTCACCCGACAAATCCATCCGAAATATGCCCTGGCATTAACGACTCGGAAAAAGACCGAGGGATTTATTACCCGGGGCGGCCGTCATTTCTTCATTATTCCCTGGCGGGGTTGCTCTCTTATTGGCACAACGAATGTACCTTTTTCCGGAAATTTTGACGCGCTAAGGGTAACGGGACAGGATGTGGATGACTTTCTGGCCGACATCAACGGGACGTTGCCTGATATCGGCTTGACCCGCAGTGATGTTCATTATGCCTTTACTGGGTTGTACCCCCTCATTGCCAGGGATATTCAATCAGACAAATATCAGGGAACAGGTGAGTACCAGATAGTGGATCACCAAGCCCGACAGAGAGTTGCCGGGGTGATCACAGCTCTGGGTGCCAAATTCACCACTGCGAGAAATGTGGCAGAAAAGGTCGTAAATTTGGCAGCGAAAAAACTGACCCTGCCGGTTGCGGCCTGTGCCACCCATGCAAGTCCGCTCCTTGAAGGGAGAATAAATGATCTTACCCGCTTTATAAGCGAAAAACAGCGTCAATACAGTGATGTCCTGTCAGCAGACGCTGTTGCCCATCTAATCCGCTATCATGGGGCGGAGCTTGACCAGGTCATGGCAATGGCCGCTGACACACCGGATTTGCTCAAACCCCTGTCTGCTGCTGCCACGACACTTGCAGTGGAGGTGCTGTACGGGGTTCGTGCAGAAATGGCCATGACCCTGGATGATGTGATTTTTCGACGTACCGGGGCAGGAACCAAGGGGCAGCCAGACCAGGAGGCATTACAGCGGGCAGGGGACATTATGACTGCGGAACTGGGCTGGAGCAAGGCGCAGTTGGAAGAGGAAAAATGCAGAGTGCTGGCCCGTTACAGTTACGGGCAAAAATAATTATGCGAACCAGAAAAGCTGACGCAACAGAGACCGTGGTACATGTAGCCCCTACACCTTTTTTTGCCGATCGTGGATGTCATATCAGAATTTGTAATGAGATTAATGCCGTAAAGCTGTATCCATATAGAGTCGTTCTCTGCACCTATTCCCTTGGCCGTGATGTTGAGGGTATTGACGCACGGCGCATATGGCCGGTGCCGGGATACCACAAGCTGGATGCCGGGTTTTCACCCTTTCGTTTTATTGCAGATTTTTTCCTCTTTTTTCTTGTCCTTAAAACGGTATGGCGGGAGCGGCCGGCCCTGTTACACTGCCATCTCCATGAGGGGGCACTGATCGGCTGGACTGTGAAATGGTGCTTGTTCTGGCGCAGGATCCCTGTTGTTATGGACATGCAGGGCAGCCTTTCCGCTGAGTTGGATGCCAATAAGACCTTTGCGCGCCTACCTTTTCTCCTGCGCATCTTTAAGGGCGTTGAGCGGCTGGTCTGCCGAATGCCGGATCATTTCATCTGTTCTTCCCGGCAGAGCCAGATCTGTTTGGAAAAGGATTTCAAGGTTGCCCCGGAAAGAGTTGGGCTTGTCCAGGACATAGTCCCTGACGCTGTGTTTGCCAAAGCCGCGGCCCGAATCAAGGGGGAATGTAAGGCCGGTTCTTCGGACAGGAAAGTGGTTCTCTATACCGGTTCCCTGCAGTCTGGCAAGGGGGTACAGCATGTCCTGGATGCCATGCAGTTGCTCAGTGACCGGCGTGATGACCTGTTGTTCACTCTGGTTGGCTACCCCCTGGAGGGCTGCGAGTCCTTTGTAAGAGAGCATGATCTGCAAGATCGTTCTCTGTTGCCCGGTCAGGTGGATTACCGTGAGCTTGGTGACTGGCTGTCAATTGGTGATCTTGCTATTGAGCCCAAGGAGGGGGGATCGGGCGAGGCCAGTGGTAAATTGCTCCACTACATGGCGGCAGGGCTGCCCGTGGTTTGTTTTGATACGGAGAATAACCGGATAATGCTTGGCCCGGCCGGTTATTATGCCCCAACACTGGATGGTCAGGGGCTGGCAGAGAAGATTGAGGAGGTCCTGGCAGATATGGAACAGGCTCGGCAGCGGGGGGCAGAGGGCGCTGAGAGGGCTCGTATCCATTATTCCTCCGCGGCAGTGGGAGATATTCTGCAGCGTCTTTACAGTGGGCTTATTGCTGGAGAAGAGTAGTACAATGATTAGATTGACTATGTTCTTGACATGCCAGCTGTAAGCAAATAAACTAAGTTGTACTTCAATGTGGTACAACAGAAAAGGCAGAAAAACTTCACTCGCTTAACAGAATAATGAAAATTCTCGTAACAGGCGGTACTGGCTTTACCGGCAAGGCCCTGGTAAAACGACTGGTTGATGAGGGACACGAGGTCATCAGTCTTGATTACCAGGAAGGAGTCAAGACTAATGAAATTCGTTCCTGGGGCGTAAAGGTTGTAACAGGAAGTGTAACAGACCCTGCTGTGGTCGAGCAGTGTATGGACGGGGTGGATATTGTCCAGCATCTTGCCGCGGCCTTCCGGGAACTGGATGTGCCAAACAGCTATTACGATGAGGTCAATGTTGGCGGTACCAAGATTGTACTTGAATCCGCCTTTACCCATAAGGTAAAAAAGTTTATCTACTGTTCCACCTGCGGGGTACACGGCAATGTGGAAAATCCGCCAGGCAACGAAGATGATCCCATTGCGCCGGGCGACTATTACCAGCAGACCAAATACGATGCCGAGCCCCTGGTCAATGAGTACTGCGGCAATGGCATGGAAACGGTTATCCTCCGCCCGGCAGCCATTTATGGCCCCGGCGATCCGGAGCGCTTTCAGATGATCTTCAAACGGGTCAACAGGGGAACCTTTCCCATGTTTGGTTCCGGCAAGACCTGGTATCATCCCCTTTATATTGATAATCTGGTAGATGCGCTGCTCCTGGCCATGGAGCCGGGAAAAGGGGTGGGCGAGGTCTACCTGATTGCTGATGCAGAATATGTCAGTATTGAGACCCTGGTTCGCAAAACTGCCAGTGCTCTGGCTGTTCCCGTAAAAATCCCCCATTACCCGATCGGGCCGCTGATTGTTGCCGGTCATATCTGCGAAAAGATATGCAAACCGTTCAAGATAACCCCGTCCATCTTCCCCCGGCGGGTAGATTGGTTCAGGCAGAATCGAGCCTTTGACATCAGCAAGGCCAGGCGTGAACTTGGCTATGATCCAAAAATCGGCCTGGATGAAGGTTTGAAACGTACAGGCACTTGGTACCGGAAAGAAGGATATATTTAATCTGTATCCCGGCTGCAGGTATTAGCAACGCAATGGTTTTCAGCGGGCAATGAAATCATTATTCTGATAGAACCTTTTGCCCAGACAGGCCTGTCCAGAAAGGGGTGTTATATCGTGTCGGTGTTCACCTGTCATAATTTTTATATACCCCTAAAATAAATATTTAGTCCGCGCGTAGCTCTTTGTGAATTGTCAGGTTAAGGTCGTTTCAGAAAAGAGTAAAAGGATTGCAGGTATGCCGCGTGAGTGCTGTCAATTGAAGCCGGGAACGTCAGTCCTGGTAACCGGTGCCACCGGATTTACCGGAATGAACTTAACAAAAAAACTTGTGGAAGCCGGTGTACGGGTTCGCGCTTTAGCACGGCAAAGTTCTGATCTGACGCCTCTTGAGGGCTTGGATATTCAATGGATTCGAGGTGAGGTCTTTGACGGGGCAGTCATTGCCGAAGCTATGGCGGGGCAGGAGTATGTTTTTCATGTTGCAGCGGCATATCGTGACCCGAGTTGCACCCTGGAAGATTACCGTAACGTGCACATTGAAAGTACCCGCCTTATTGCGGAGGAAGCGGCCCGATCACCACAATTCAAACGTTTTATTCATGTGTCAACGGTTGGTGTCCACGGGCACATTGCCCGGCCGCCGGCCGATGAACGCTATCCTTTTGACCCCGGTGACGATTACCAGCAGACAAAACTTGAGGCGGAACAATGGCTGGTTAAGTTTGCGGCCGCAAAGAGTTTACCCTATACAGTTATAAGGCCTGCGGCTATTTACGGCCCCGGTGACAGGCGTCTGCTGAAAGTCTTTAAAATGGCAATGAAACCATATTTTATTCTTTTAGGGAAAGGGAAATGCTTGTACCATCTGGTACATGTAGACGACTTGACGAACGCCATGCTTATAGCCTCTACCCATCCCGCCGCACAGGGGGAAGTCTTTATTATTGGTGATACTGATTCTGTTACCATTGATGGTATGGCACGGATTGTTGCCGATTATTTCGGCAGAAAATTCAGAGTGGTTCGGCTGCCGATTGGTCCTTTTTTTCTGGCTGGTGATATTTGTG
>DRPV01000321.1 GCA_011330685.1 Desulfobacterales bacterium | reverse complement strand
TGGAGGTCGGATACCGGAATAGAAAGTGACAGGATATCCGGCTCCAGGGCGGCGGCATATTCAATATCACGGCGGCGGCACATACTCCAGAGTGAGAATGAGGTATGACAATATTCAGCACGGCAGCCAGCCATGAGCTTTGGCAGGTCTAAGTCAAGAGGAGTGGCAATGCCGAGCTCTATCTCCTCAATCCCGGTTCTGACCAGAGCCTGGACGACCGCCCGCTTTTGAGCCAGAGAAAAGAATATACCCGTAGTTTGAGCGCCTTCTCTTAATGTGGTATCGATTAGTCCTTTCATAATAGTAACCGTTCAGCAGAGGCGATAGATTACCCCCAACTCGTAAACTGTAACCGTTTACATGTGCCCCAGGTTTGTTCGTTTCGGCCCCCGAAGCGTACCCGTTGTACGTGAGGGGGGCGAAACGGACGAGGTAAGCGAAGACTCCGAGATGGGGTGCAGGTGAACGGTTACTCATAATATTAGCCAGCTTCCAGTTAGAGTGGTTATATGAAGTTGGGTGTGGTTAATTGATCGCTTACGTTTATTCGGGGCCAACAGCGGCGGCGGGTGAAACCAGCCGCCGAAAACACGGGGGCGGAGGCCGCAAACTCCCGGTTGATTTCTACCGTGCAATCGGCAAGCAGCCCGGCCTCATCCGGATCATGAGTAACGTGGACGATGGGGATGGACAGGGTTGTTTTCAGCTTGAGCAGTTCCTCCTGCAGACGGCCTCTGGTGGTTATATCAAGAGCGGAAAACGGCTCATCAAGAAACAGGGCCTCCGGCTTCCGGGCCAGGGCCTGGGCAAAGGCGGCCCGCTGTCTCTCACCGCCGGAAACCTGGTATGGGCGGCGGGCGGCAATATGTCTGATCTTGAACAATCCCAGCAAACGATCGGTCTCGGCTCTGTCATTACTAATCAAATTAATATTACCGGCTATGGTGAGGTGAGGGAAGAGGGTATGCTCCTGGAATACATAACCGATTTTTCTTTGCCGGGGCAGCAAATTTACCCGGCTGACACTGTCAAACCACACCGTACCATTATGAACGATACAACCTTCATCGGCCTTAGTCAGACCAGCCATTATCCTGATAAGCGTCGTTTTACCGGCTCCGGAAGGCCCGGTGAGAACGGTTATACCGCCGTCCAGGCAGCTGAAAGACACCTGGAGTTCAAAGCCAGGCATTCGTTTTTTAATCTTCACCTCAAGCATAATAATCTCACTGATAAAATCAGACGGGCGACAGAGCCTTTGCCTGACCGCCATTTAAATAATTCACCACCAGCAAAACAGCATAGCTCACGCCGACCATAATCAGCGACATAACCGCCGCCTCATGATATTGCAGATTCTCGACGTATTCATAGATCGCTATGGAAGCGACCTTGGTTTTACCGGGAATACTGCCGCCTACCATCAAAATGATGCCAAATTCGCCCATGGTATGGGCAAAGGCCAAAATAGCCGCGGCCACAATACCATTAACAGTATTGGGAATAATAATCTTAAAAAAGGCCTGCAGAGGCGTAAGCCCAAGGACACCGGCCATTTCGAGAAGCCGGGGATCAAGTTTTTCAAAGGCGGCCTTTATGGGCTGCACCGCGAAGGGGAATCCCTGTACCAGAGAGGCCCCAACCAGACCCGCGAAGGTAAAGGCCAGGGGCCAGCCGGTCAAGGCTGTCCAACCCTGGCCCAGAAAACCCCTGGGGCCCATAATTATCAGGAGATAAAAGCCCAGTACGGTGGGCGGTACCACCAATGGCAGGCCGACCAGGGACTCCAGAAAAAACTTGCCCCTGAAGTTTCTATAAACCAGAAGATAAGCCGTTGGTAAGGCAATAAGCAGCAGGAGAACGGTGCTTACCAAAGCCAGTTTGGCTGAAAGTATGAGGGGCGTAAAATCCATTGTAAGCTATTGGTAACCGAATTTTTTTAAGACCGCCCTGCTCTCTTTCGAAAACAGGAAGGCAAAAAATCTTCCCGCCGCCTGCCGATGGCGGGAACTTTTTATAATACAGGCACTCTGTTTAACAAGAGGCGCTTCAGTGATCGGCCAGAAACGGCCCTTGAGACCAGGCCTGGACAGGGCAAAAGACAGGGCCGTAAATCCGCAGTCGGCGGCTTTTTGGGCGTACTGGAAGGCCTGCGCCACGTTTTGAGCGTAAATCAGGCGGGGAAGAAGCCGCGTTTTAAGAGACGGTCTGAGTATCCCCATGACCGCCGCGCCATAGGGGGCAAGTTCAGGAGTGGCAATGGCGATCCGATTCATGCCCGGCAGGTTCAAAACATCCTGCCAGCGAGAGGCGCTGCCGATATCCTTTTTACCCGTCCACAACACCGCCTGCCCCCTGGCGTATACCCTTGGTTTTTCCGCCAACCCTCCCTTATATAACAGTTCTGGCCGTCTTTGGTCGGCAGCCAGAAAAAGGTCAAAGGGCGCACCGTTATGGATGAGGGCGTAGAGCATTCCCGTACCGCCATAGCTCGGCAAAACCTCAATCCCGCTTTTGGCCGTGAAGAGGGGGGCTATAAGTTTCATGGGGGCGGTAAAATTAGCCGCAACGGCCACAATAAGCTTCTCAGCCCTTACAGGAGCGGCACCGCAAACCAGCACTGCAAGACAGGCGGCCAATATGTTTTTAAAAAACCTCTTCAATTATTCCACTCATGAGTCACAGAGAATATTCATGGAGCGCTTACCATCAGGGTAATCGTTCAGCCAAGGCAACAAATTGCCCTTAACTGTGAGCTGTAACCGTTCAGGAAAGCGAAGACTCCGGATGTGCTCCAGCTCGGAGTCTTCGCTTTCCTCGTTCGTTTTGGCCACCGAGTCTGTACACCCCGTACGTGAGGTGGA
>DRPV01000320.1 GCA_011330685.1 Desulfobacterales bacterium | reverse complement strand
TTGAGGCGCTGGATAATAATGAAAATGTAAAGGCCTTTAAAGGAGCCGGGATTCAGGCTGCTACCATGATTCATGAAAGAGGTGCCAAGGCGCTGCTCACCGGATACTGTGGCCCCAACGCTTTTAAAACCTGTCAGGCTGCCGGCATTGAGGTCATAAATGAGGTCAGCGGTACGGTACGGGAGGCGGTGGCCAGTTTTAAAAAGGGGGAATTGAAGGTCTCGGAGGGCCCCAATAGTGAGGGGCATGTATAGATGATCAAGGAGGTGGCCGGCCTTTTTAACGGATCTCCGCTGGAAATCGGCGCTTAGTAAGATTTTGGAGAACCTCAAGCAGAGCATGAAAACATGACTGAAATTAAATCAATAGGAATAATATATTCTCCTTACCACTCAATTGAGGATATGCCGGTTCAGCCCAAGGGGGCATCTGGAGTTGAGGGGTGCGTAATATTGGCTGAAAAATACGTTGATGGTCTGCGGGATCTTGCGGGGTTCAGTCATATTTATCTTTTGTACAGCTTTCATAAGGCGACACGAACCGAGCTGCTTGTAACCCCTTTTCTGGATCGGCAGACAAGGGGGGTGTTCGCTACCCGTTCACCGCTGCGACCCAATCATATTGGTATTTCAGTGGTTAAATTAAAAAGGGTCGAAGGAAATAAGATTTTCGTAGATGGTGTTGATATACTTGATAAAACTCCCTTGCTGGATATCAAACCATATATAGAAAAATTTGATGCTGTGCCGGAGAGCACTTCCGGTTGGCTGCAGGCCAGTGCCCGGGAGATCAGTAAAAAGCGTTCTGATAACAGGTTTGGATAAACAATAAATTATGCGGCTCAGGCAGGATCTTTCGCCTGATTGATTGTTTACCGCTTAATTATTGACGCTCTGATTTTTATCAGTTATATTATCTGCCATTCTTAGATGCTCTTAATTGAGCTTAATAGGGAACCCGGTGTAAATCCGGGACGGGCCCGCCGCTGTAACCGGGGATGAACGCCGCATTAAAGTCACTATTCTGGCAGTAGAAATACCGCCTTAAAACGAATGGGAAGGCGCGGTAAGTAAGATGAACCGGGAGTCAGAAGACCTGTCTTTGAATGTATCATGGCCATAGCTCCGCCTCTCAGGCGGGGATTTATGACATGACTTGTGGTGCTGGAGAAATGGCACGGCAAGCAGGCCCGCTCTCGTGGACAAAGAGCAGGAGGCTTAGTTATTCGTGGATAAATCAGGGAATCCCCGGATCAATTTATTAATTGGTCCGGGGATTTTTTTTTGCTTTTGGGGCAAACATCTCCGGAACTGAAATAACGTTTACAGGAGATGAAAGATGAAAAAAAAGATTAATGTGGTTTTGGCCCTCTTTGCCATATCCCTGCCCGCCATGGCTCAGGCAGGGATGAACGATGTCGCACCCGCACCAGCCTTTGAACCTACCATGAATGAAGTGGTAGTCACCGCCACCCGCAGTCCTGAAAATATCAGAACCATTCCCGCTAAAGTTGAGGTGATCGACAGCCAGGATATTAAGCAGACCGTGGGCGATACGGTCACCGATCTGTTAAAAAAGAACTCCTCCATCGGGGTCATCCAGTATCCGGGGGCCCTGTCCGGTATCGGCATTCGCGGCTTTCGGCCGGAATTCTCCGGCATTACCAAACATAGTCTGATATTAATTAATGGCCGCCCGGCTGGAGCTACTAATCTGGCCACTATTTTAACGGATGACGTGGAACGTGTTGAGGTCTTAAAAGGCCCGGCCTCGTCTCTCTATGGCGGTGAGGCCATGGGCGGGGTCGTCAATATTATTACCAAAAAACATACCGGTAAACTTACCGGCATGGCCGAAGCCGGCGTCGGTTCCTTTAAAACTAATTCTCAGAAGGCGGCCTTGGGCGGGGCGCTGGGTAAAGGATTCGACTTTGATCTCTTTGTCCGTCGTTTTGAACAGGCCGATGATTTCAAGATGGGTAATGGTGAAACCAGGGCTCATACCACCTATCAGACGCGGAACGGCTATTTTCGTTTAGGCTCTAACCTTGGTAAGAGCTGGCGGCTTGACGCCAGTGCCTCCCTTTATCAGGGCCGTGATATTGAAACACCGGGTGATACCTTTGACGGGGATGACAAATCGGGTCATAAGGATCTGGATCATTACGGCCTTGATCTCACCGTGGGCGGTAAGCTCGGTAATAACAACCGGTTGAGCATCAGAACCTATAAAACCAATGAGACCTCGGAATCATATAAACACTATACCGGCTGGTCTACCCCGGTTCAGGTTACTCCATATAGGAGCTATGATTCGGATATTGACTGGCTGGGAGTGCAACTCAAGGATGAATATAGCTGGGATATCCAGCGCTTTATTTTCGGGGTTGATTATCAGAATATCGATAAGGTGAGCCGCAGTTACAATCAGGACGGCAGCAGAAAAGCCCCGTATTCACCCGATGAGGGCCGGGAAAACTGGGCCGGGTATGTGGAAACGGTCTGGAAGCTCATGAATAAACGGCTGACAGCCACGGTTGGCGGTCGTTATGACAGCTTTGACGTCAAGACCAAGGAAACGCCATACAAGACTGACTTTACCCCTAATTCAGCAACCTTCTCCACCTTCAGCCCTCGGGCCGGCCTGAATTATCTCTTCGATCAGGGAATCCGCCTCCATACTACCATTGGTAAGGCCTTTGTGCCGCCCACCGCGGCGCAGCTTGCCGGTTACTCGGAACGTGTGGTCGGTGGTGTAACCATGATTACCGAGGGCAATTCGAATCTAAATCCGGAGTCCTCGCTGACCTATGACCTGGGGGCCGGATTTGAACGCCCCCAAATGGGGCTCGCCATGGATGTTACCTTTTTTCATACGAAGGTTGATGACAAGATCATCAGTGTTACCAACGGCAATATCACGACTTACAGCAACAGTCTGAGCGCTAAGATGGAAGGCCTGGAAACCAACTTTTCCTATGATATCGGCGCTCCCCTCAACTGGGATCGCTCTCTGACCTTCTTTGTCAACTCAACCCATATGTTTAAAGCCGAGGAAGAACAGGCCGATCACAGCATGAAAGATATTCATAATGTGGCGAAATATACCGTTGATTACGGCGTTAAGTATGATGACGGAATGTTTGACGGCAAGCTGCAATGCCGTACTCAGGGCAAAATGAAGGATACTGACTGGAATGCCGCCGGTTATCCGGAGGTGGAATATCCGTCGTTCACGGTGGCTGATTTAATGGTTGGCGTAAACTTTCTTGCGCATCAGCGGCTGACGCTTAAGGTGGGTAATCTCTTTGACAAATATTATTATGAGAAAAAGGGATATCCTCTGCCCGGCCGTGCTGTTTACGTCAATTACAAATATGAGTTTTAAATATGGACTTAAATCCCTTCTCTCTAATTACTGATTTTTTGTCTGATGAAGCAGCGCTCTCTAATAATAACGGGGCCGGGCGGGGAGAAAATTTACACAAGGAGAATAACATGAGAATCATTGGCGAAGATCTGCACATCATGAACCATGAGTTTTTGCAAGTCATGGAAAAGCAGGACGCGGATGGCCTGGTGCGGCTTGCCCGGCGTCAGGTCGAGGCCGGGGCGGCGGCGCTTGACATTAATCTTGGTCAAAATAAAAAGTTCGGTCTGCGTACTCCCTGGTTGGTGGAAACAATTCAACAGGCCATGGATGTTCCCCTTCTGCTGTCAAACCATGTCCTTAAAGAGCCGCGTGCTCTTGAGGTGCATAAGGGGACTGCCACCATCAATGCTGTTACCGCCAATCCGGCGGAGCTTATCAGGGCCATGGAAACGGCGAAACGCTTTCAGGCCGATCTCGTTGTTCTTCTTGTCAGCTCAAAACTTACTCCAACGGATGCTGACGGCCGCCTGCGCCTGGCTTTAATGGTGCAGGACGTCGCCGATGAAGTCGGTATGCCCCTGGAACAGCTTTATCTTGATCCGGTTATCTCCTGCCGCCCCGATCCGGCGGCCTGGGGATTGAGTGCCGGTCTGCCGAATATTGAGGTGCTGCTTAATTCCATCCGGCTGCTGGGCGAATTAAGTGATCACCGCCTGCGTACCATAGCTGCCATCAGCAACTCCTCTATCTGCCTTGCCGCCGGAGAACGCTCTGCCCTGCATTGCCGTTTACTGCCCATGCTGGCTGAGGCCGGTCTTGACGCGGTGATAATGAACTGCCGGGATGAAAAATTAATGGCGGCGGCTAAAAATATTAACACCGCCCTGCCGACAGCGGCTTAAGGCCGTGAAGTTCTGCTAAGCCCGCTGTTAAGAGCCATATACATGGCGCAGATTAAGGGGCTGTTTTCGCCGTTATAATGCAGGCGGCTGGGGCATTCCCCCGGGCAGTTTTTGCGCAGGGGGCAGGTTTGGCAGGTTGTTGATTTAAGCTTGATCCTGGTTAAGGGCGGTTTTTTGTTGAAATCCGGCCGCTCAACGGTGCCCATGGCAAAATAAGGGTCGCCCATGGTTTGGCCGCAGGGGTAGAGACGACCAGTGGGGGTTACTGCCAGGCTCTGGGCGGCTGCCGCCCGGCAAAAGGGCTGGCCGCTGATATTACCCCTCAGTAGATCCAGTTCTCGTAACCGCAGGGGCCGTGGCCGGCGGCGGTTAATTACCATTAATGTGTCAAGCAGGCGGCTAACACCCTGTTGCAGCTCGGCGGCGGCAGGCGGCTGGTAACCATTGGCTGCCCGGCCCTTATTTATCAGCAGGTCAAGGCCCAGGCCGCGGCTATTCGTAAATCCCGCGAGGAGCAGAGCTACCTTGTAAAGACTCAAGACATTGCTGTGACTCACCACGGTGGTGACCCGGAAGGGAACAGCCATTGATTCCAGAAGCTTCAGCCCGCGCAGACTCGCAGCTGCCTGGCCTCGTCCCCGGTCATGGATTTTCGGTGGGCCGTCTAAGCTTACCCCCACCTGAAATTCGTACTCCTTGAATAATTCCCCCAATTCCTTAGTCAGCAGGGTGGCGTTGGTCTGAATGGCCAGCCGCGGTTTTACGGGTAGTGTACGGCTTAGTTCGGCAAGCCGGGCTATCTTATTCGGCAGCAGGGTTGGCTCGCCGCCGGTAATCTGGATATGGCAGGGGTGGTTGTGGCTGATGAGTCTTAAGGCCCGCTCAAGGAGGGTATCCCCCATATCGCCACCCTCCTTTCCAGCCTTCATATAGCAATAGCGGCAGTTCAGGTTGCAACGGCTGGTTATTGCCAGGATCAGGTATCTAATGTCCCGGCTGTTCATCAGACAAAACTTCTTTGCCTTTTCATAATAAACCAGATAATTACCGGACTGCCGATGAGGGCGGTGACGGCGTTGAGCGGCAGCACTATGGAATGCCCCGGCAGCTGGGCCAGAATATCGGCGCACAGGGCGACTATGCCGCCCACGGCCGCGGTAACCGGCAGCAGTATTCGATGATCGGAGGTGGAAGCCACTACCCGGGCGAGGTGCGGCACCGCGATACCGATAAAGGCCACCGGCCCGCAGTAGGCGGTGACGCAGCCCACGAGAACGGCGGTGAGGGTTATGACAATCAACCGTACCGGCAGATAACTTAAGCCCATGCTTTTGGCGTAGGTCTCGCCTAACAGCAGGCCGTTCAAGGGCTTGCCCACCAGCATACAGAGGCTGCAGGTTAAAGCGATAACCGGCAGAAAAATCCTCATCTCCCGCCAGGTAATATTACTGAAACTGCCAAAGGTCCAGGCCATATAGGCCTGCACCATCTCCGGTCGGCTGAAATTGATCAGAATACTCACGATACTGCCCAGGGCGTAGCCGCCCAAGAGACTGATAATCAGCAGGGTCATGACATTCTTAACCCAGCGGGCCGCGATTAGAATGGCGGTAAGGGTGAGCAGCGCCCCGAGGGCTGAGGCCAGCACCAGGGTAAGATTACCGCCGACCCCCAGCCCCTCGATGAGCCGCGCCCCGTGTTGGCTGATGGCGGCACCCAGAACCACGAGGGCCACGCCAAGACTGGCGCCGGAACTGATCCCTAATACCGATGGCCCGGCTAAGGGATTGCGGAACAGGGTCTGCATCATCAGGCCGCTCAGGGCCAGGGCGGCCCCGGCCGTGAGAGCGGTTATGGCCTTGGGCAGACGAAAGATCATGATGATTGAGACCCAGCTTGCCCGCTGCGGTTCGTGGCCTAACAAGACGGTCAGAACCTGGGCGGGCGGGATGCTGACGCTGCCGGTGGCGAGATCAATCACAAAGGCGGCAGTGATGGCGGCCAGCAGCAGGAGTGCGAGGTAACGTAAACTTATCATTTTAGCTGCCTGTAATAATAGAGTTGATGGTGCGGGAGCAGTTTGGGGTGCAGAATGCGGATAATATCGGCGAGAATCACATCCGGCCGCATGATGCCGGATTCCCAGAAATCATTGCCGCCGGCCGCGTTGAGCCGCCGGTTATTGTTAAACAGCCGCCCGGCCCGTAAAGAGGCGAAGTCCACCAGTCGCGGGGCGGTGTTGCGGGCCTGGGCGAGTGAGGTCCAGACCCCGGTGTTCAGCCAGAATTCAGCTTGCAGGCCGCGGTTATAGACCAGCTCAATATCCATGGGGATACTGCCGCTGCGGTGGATGTCCCGCCATATATAATCGCCGCCGGCATCCTGAATAAAGCGGGCGACAAAGCTGTTGCCGCCGGCCACGTACCAATGACCGCTGAAGGGCGTATTGGTAATGACGGTGGGGCGTTTTTTTACCTTGCGGGTTAGGGCCGCTAACCGCAGGTAACGACTCTCCAGGGCGTTGAACAGCCGCTCGGCCTCAGCTCCCTTGTTGAAAAAGAGGGCAAAAAATTTGATCCATTCAGCCCGCCCCAGGGGGTGCGATTCCATGTACTCGGCGCAGACTCCCACCTTGAGACCAGCCTCCAACAGTTTGGGATGGGCGTCACGAAAGCCACCGGTGGCGTAGGTAAAGATAATATCCGGTTTCAGATCAAGAATATCCTCCACCCGCAGGTTCGACCCCTGGCCCACGTTCTTGATTTTCCCCTCTCTGGCCGCCTGGCGGATGGTCTTGGAGTAGACGCGGGAGAGATTGCTGAATCCCTTGAGCTTATCCACCAGTCCCAGCTGTTCGATGAAGGCGAGATAGGTGGGGGAGAGCAGCACCATGCGCCGCACCGGTACCTCCACCACCTGGTAGCCCTTGTATCCCGCCGGGGTGGGAGTGCCCCGGCGTTTAAGCAGGTAACGGAAGCCCACCCCGGCATCACGCCAGGGATTGGAGACCGTGATCAGGGTGACTCCGTCTTTATACTTTACCTTAAAATTCCGGCTGTAGCGGATATGAACCTCAGCCGCGGCCCGGCATTCTGTCCAGGGCAGGATAACCATAAAAAACGCCGCCAACAGACAGATTATTTTTGGTTTGGTTATGTCCATAGTCGTTTCTCCATGGCCTTTTTCTGGGCCGAGATTTTCTGCTGCCAGCAGTCAAGCCCGCGCCAGGTAAATTCAAAGACCACATAATCCGGGGTGATAAGGTCAAAGAGGCCGCCGATGGCCGGATCAGTGAAGGGCTCATGGGGGTCAATCCGTGACACATGCCGTCTCGCCGCGCTCAGTTGCTGCCAGAATGTAGCGCCGTCTTCGGGGCCGGTTCTTCTTCCACTTTTCTTGCTTTCCTTGATATAGTTCCCGCTCAGGCTGCAGGTAAGATGAACGGCTTTGATCTCTGTGGCTAAGCCGCCCATATCCCTTAGCCGTTTAAGCAGATAGTCTATGCCCGCCGCCTCTGTCTCAAAGCCGCCTTCGCTGTTCAGCAGATGACCGGTATCAAGGACAATCCCGCAGCGCTCATGCTTAACTCGCCGGCGTAGGTAATCATATTCCGCCCCCGTCCGCAGCCGGAAACTGCCTGGCCACCAGAGATTTTCAAAAAGGAGCAGGCCCTGGTAAGGGCTGCGGGCCAGGGCTTCATTGATGATTTCGGCGCACATATCCAGGGTCTCCTGCCAGGACCAGGGAAACCGCCAGTCATAAATATGGTCAAGCTCGCACTGCACCGGGTGAAAGACCGTGTACTCGCAGCCGAGCCGGTGAGCCAGCTCAAACTGGCGGGCGTAAGCCTCAATAATACATTGGCGGTCAGTACCACCGTAAAAGCGCCGAACGTCGCTCATGGAGCCGAACATCTCCCGCAGGCCCTGTCTGTCATTTTGCCAGATGCGGCGCAGGAAGATAAAGAAACGCAGGTGAAGGCCGTGAATCAGCTCCGGCGGAATTCGTTCAAAGGGATAGCTGCCCACCGGCAGTAACTCAAAGCCGTCAAACTGCCATTTACGCATAAAATCAGCCACCCGGCCCCAGTCATCGCCAAAGAGCTCTAATTCTCCGGTATGGGTGGAAAAATTAAGCAGCCGTTTAATATCCACGCTTTTTTTCTACCCGGCACGTTAAGTTCAAAACTCAATGCCCTTCTGGGCTTTGACGCCCTGTTTATATGGGTGCTTGACCGCCTTCATCTCTGTCACCAGATCGGCTAACTCTATTAGTTTGGGGTCGGCGTCCCGGCCGGTGATGACAATATGCAGATCCTTGGGTTTATTACTTAAAACCCGCAGAGCCTCCTCTAAGTCGATCATGTTATAAGAGAGCAGATAGGTGAACTCGTCCAGCACCACCATCTGGTAACGCCCGGAAAAGATGGCCTCTTTGGCCTTGTCCCAGGCGGAACGGGCCGCCTCCCGGTCTTTGTTCAGATCATCTGATTTCCAGGTAAACCCCCTTCCCAGGACATGAAAGTCGATATTGTCGGGGAAATGGGCAATCGCCTCCATTTCACCGTATTTCCAGGAGCCCTTGATGAACTGGATAAAGCAGGTTTTAAAGCCGTGGCCCACGGCCCGCATGGTGATACCGATGGCCGCGGTGGTCTTGCCCTTGCCATTACCGGTAAAGACCAGAATCAGTCCCTTTTTTGTCTTATTTTCTTTTCCCTGTGCGCTCATGTCTTTTTTTTGTAAAAGGTTAACGCCCTGTAAATACGGCTGTTTGTTCTCTTTGGCAGAGCCGCCGCCCCTAAAAAACAAAGGTGTATGGGCAAAAAAAATCCCCGGACCAATAGTAAAACTGGTTCGGGGATTCCCTGATTTTTCCACGAATGAGGAGAAGCTTGCGCCCTTTGTCCACGAGGGCCTTCTCTGGTGTGTTGTACCATTTCTCCGGTACAATTATATTATTCAGACAGGTATTCTGACTCCCGGATCAATCTACGTGTTGCGTCTTCCCATTTACTGTCTCACAAAAATGACCGCGATAAGTGATAAGCAAATAGTGACTAATGCAACCTTCGTCCCCGGTCACAGCGGCGGGCCCGTCCCGGATTTACACCGGATTCCCTCTAAGCTCAATTTTGAGCATCTGAACGGTTAAAAACAAAGCATAAATCTTTTTAAAAATCAAGTGGTAACTTTAGATACGCCGGGGAGGTCGATAATGCCGTTTAGAATAGCCGGCTCTTTCTGATTACCGGTGACAGTGATTGCAAAAGCCGAAACTCGGCGGTTTTTGGAAAGAAGGGGACTTTTGCTCCTTTAGTTTTCCAATAAAAAGCAGTTATGTCCCCTTTGTATCCTCTGCGGAACATTGTATTTATGGCAAAAAATAAAATAGTATATATGCACTGTCTTAACATCTTGTTGATCAATAAAGGCGGTATACTCTTTGAGAAGATTGGCTGAATTTGGGCTATGCGGCTGTTATCTTGCTTTATGCTTATTGGTCATTGGCGGGTGATATCCAGCTATAAATGATGTAACATCGCATGTTTTGCTTACCAGCTTTTTCATGGTATAGTGAGTATTAGAAAACTGTATACTAACTTGATGGCTCCGCTGTCGCCCAGGATCAGGAGCGCGCCTTTTAAACAAATAATATACCAGGTGTAAAGTCCTCGCCATCAAACGGATTCAGACAGACGTTGAACGGCGCGCTCCTGATCCTGGGCGTTCTGTTTCAAGACAAAATTCGCAAAATGATCAAAATATGTTATATCCGCCAATAGAAAATATCGTAAATATTAAGGACTTCCCTCAAAGAGAAAAAATGTGAATCAAGAAAATCAATTATCCTATTTAAGCAAAAGAAGTAAGGCGTTATTGGAGTACGGACAATGAACAATGGTATTTCTCGATAATTGATATTGTAGCAATTTTAAGCGATAGCTCAAACCCTAAAAAATACTGGTCTGATCTAAAATCTAAGCTAAAACGGGAAGGTAGTCAGGTGTACGAAAAAATCGTACACCTGAAAATGCTTGCCCCTGATGGCAAAAAGTACAAGACTGATTGTTTTAACACTGAAGATTTACTTCGTGCTATTCAGTCAATCTCATCACCTAAAGCTGAGCCATTTAAATTATGGTTGGCAAAAGTTGGTTATGAGCGCATCGAAGAAATAGAAGATACAGAACTAGCTTTTGACCGTGCAATGTAAACATATCTCAAGAAGGGATACTCAACTTCTGCCGACAAATAATTTTTTAATGTGGTTCTGAAAAAGTTAATAAAAATGAATCGGGGATGGGTAACAGATAAAATACAACCAATCGCATTAGGCCTGTTAACCGTTGCCTTATGGGGAAGCAACCCAACTGTAACAAAAATTGGTATAGCAGGAGTAACCCCGCTTCAGTATGCGATGTTGCGGGCTATACTGGCATCGGGGTTTTATATTCTAACGTTGTTGGTTGTCAGCAAGAATTTTATGTGGGCCATCAGAAAATTACGGTTTATGGACTATATAATGTTGGTGGCGGTGGGATTACTACAGACGACAGTATTCTTTTATGCGCTTGCAGTTGGAGTATCTTATGTCCCAGCAGGGATTGCGGCTGTATTGGTGAATACACAGCCATTATTTACAGTCTTTTTTTCGGTAATAATATTTAAGGAACGTTTATCATTAAAAGCAGGTTTGGGTATAGTGGTCGCATTCCTTTGCATTCCGTTGGTAGTAATTCCTCAGTTGCATGGAGATGCGAATGCCAAAGGATTCATAATTCTTATAATTGGTGCTGTGGCGTGGTCAGCTTCGATTCTTATATTCAAACGAAGTGTACCGCGAGACTTTAGTCCGTTTTTTGTAGCCATACTTCAAATGTGGTTTGGAACTACAGCCCTGGTACTACTTACCGGGATTTTTTCCAAAGTCAACTTTAACGCTATACCTCTCGCCACAGAATGGAGCCTCTTGTACACCGCAACTCTCGGAACCTGCATTCCTTACACCTTGTGGTTTTTTTTGCTTCGACGATTTCAGGCTTCTTACATAAGTACATTTACATTTATGATTCCAGTATTCGGTCTTTTCTTTGGAGTAATACTCCTCGGAGAGAAACTTTCGCCGATTCAAATATTAGGTGTCTCCGGTGTAATTGCGGGCGTGATGATGGTAGTTCTAACCCCAGTTAAAAACAATCGATCATTTTTGAAACGAGAGGTGCCTCAAGTAAGCAAACGGCTTTAATTTCAGTGATTGTTGATGAAAATCAAGAGACGAAAAGCCGAACCAGGCAGTTCACTTGACGCCGAGAACGCTGGCGGCGCTGACGCGGCAAGGTGTGGTGGTGGCGCAAGTGACCTTGATCGTTAGCCTTCGGAGCTACCCATGAAAAGTGGACACATTATGTTTATCCTTGTGTGAGGTCAAAGGGGTTCTTTATTGGAAAATATTGATTATAAATCAAAAATGACATTTCTATCGGGTTATAAAAAGATTTCAGTGTCACGAACAG
>DRPV01000319.1 GCA_011330685.1 Desulfobacterales bacterium | reverse complement strand
TAAGATATTTTCTCAAAACTTTGCCCAATCACTATTCCAGCGAGGGCCGGTTCTGTAATAAAGGTTAGGAGTATTGGGCGCATGCGGCAAGCTCTTTCGGCACCTTATGGCATTCTCCTTCTATTTTGTTAAACGGAGGGGGAATGAAAAACCCCCGCTGTTTTCTATTCTTTTATCAGTGACAAAGAGGTCAGGAGAGTTTTTCTGGCTTGGCCGGGCAGCCTCTCTATGGTTTTGGCTGTTATTCCCATCGCCAGGGCTATCTCATCGTAAGCCAATCCCTCGTAGTATTTCAGGATAACGGCCATTCGTTGTCTGGATGGCAGGGGGACAAGGGCCTTGTGAGCCAGCGCTTCCCTGTCTTTCTGGATGAGGGCCGCCGGGGGGCCGGGAGAGGAGTAAGGCGTTTCAGGAAGGCTGTTAAGATCGGGCGTTTTCCCTGGGTATGCTCAATACAGAGCCTGCCGATAACACGATACAGGTAGGTTGAAAAAGCCGCGTCGGGCTTGTATTGGGGTGTGGCGGACAGGATGCCTGAGAAAGGCATCTTGGACAATATCATCGGCCTCCGCCGGCTCAAATTGTTCATTACGAGATATTTCCATTACAAATCAAAATGGACTTGTCGTGTATCAGGGGGCATGAATGGTTTTGGAGCTTTATTTACCATCTCTGATTGCATAACCTTTCCGGGTAAGATATGTTTCCTAAAACATGGAACCAAAGAGTGAGGTCGTCAGGGCAATGAAGGGCAGGAAATCAAGAAAATACGCGGGAGCTTTTCATTTTTATTGGGGGGATAATTGTTTCAGCGCCAGGGCGGCGGCCTTTTGCTCCGCCGCTTTTTTATTGCCGGCCGTTGCTGAAGCCAGCTCTTCGCCATTAAGCAGCACGGAGACTGTAAAGGATTTGTTGTGATCCGGGCCGGAGGAGTCAACTAAGCTATAAGTGGGAGCCTGGCCGCCATGCTGTTGGGTTAACTCCTGTAAACGGCTCTTGGCATCGGTAATCTGCGTTTTGTTGTTGAGCTGCAGGCGGTCAATGAAATGCCCCTCAACCACCCGGCGGGCGGCCTCGTAGCCGGCATCAACAAAAATAGCTCCGATTACCGCCTCATAGGTGCAGGAGAGTATCGATGGTTTAGCGCGTCCGCCATTGTTATCTTCGCCCCTGCCTAACAGGATGTAGCGGCCCAGATCCAATTGCCTGGCCACCACGGCCAGGCCGCCCTCCTGTACTAAGGCCGAGCGCATTTTGGTAAGTATGCCTTCCGGCTCTTTGGGATAGTGTTGGAATAACAGAAAACCGACTATCAAATCCAGCACTGCGTCACCCAGAAATTCGAGAGTCTCATTATCATAGCCTGGCAGTTCACTATGTTCAAAGCTGTATGAACGATGGGTCAGGGCTCTGATCAGGAGCTCAGGTTTTTTAAAGTTATGGGCCAACTTTTTTTCTAATTTGGCGCATTGGGGGGCTTGTTGGCGGATTAATTTCTTTAATGATTGGTTCATTGCATTTTTAACTTGTCAAAAAGCTCAACTACGGCTAATATCAGCGTCTCAAATTTGATGTATGGCGGCGTAGCCAAGTGGCTAAGGCAGAGGTCTGCAAAACCTTTATTCATCGGTTCGACTCCGATCGCCGCCTCCAATATATAAACCGTGGTCTTCGGATCGCGGTTTTTTTGTTTAATCCCTGCCGTTTTTTTCTTCAGCCTTCAGTATTATTCACCAAATAACAACACCCGATGCCTTTAATTAAGGAATCGGGTGTTTTGCGTGGGGCTTCGACGCAATGGTTTCTTACTGACTGCCGTAACTGTGAAGGCCGGAAAGCAGGAAGTTTACGCCGTAATACGTGAAGATGACACTTATAAACCCTAAGACGGCTATCCAGGCTATGCGCCGTCCCTTCCAACCTCTGACAAGTCGGGCATGCAGGGCTGCGGCGTAAAGAAACCAGGTGATGAGCGACCAGGTTTCTTTGGGATCCCAGCTCCAATAAGTACCCCAGGCCTCATTGGCCCAGATAGCACCGGCGATAATACCGGTACTCAACCAGACAAAACCAAAGATAATGGTTTTATGAACGGCATCATCAATTATCGGCAG
>DRPV01000318.1 GCA_011330685.1 Desulfobacterales bacterium | reverse complement strand
GGTTAAGGGCCAGACTATGGCCGTCAAAGAGCAGCGAGTCCTGACCGCCCACCTGGTTGACATAGAGCAGGGGCAGGCCGGTGCGGCGGCATAGACGACGAAAAAAATCCACCCTAAGGCCGCATTTCCCGAGGCTGAAGGGCGAGGCGGCAATATTTATCAAGATATCCGGGCCGCCGGCCGGAGATGCCAGGAGATCACTCAGGGGATCGACGGCGTAACGACGGGCCGGTATGCCCCGCGGCCCACCGCCGCCGAGGGCGCCAGGCTCCACCCCCTGATAATTAAAAATATCCTCACAGACGGTCACTCCGAGCTTAATACCGGATAAATCGAAAATGGCCGACTGGCGACCAGGCTCAAAATAACGGGCCTCATCAAAGACATCATAGGTGGGCAGCAGGCGTTTATGCGCCCATTGCCGCCGGCCATGGGCATATAACAGGGCGCTGTTATGGAGAGGGCGGCCGGCACCGCTGTCCTGATGCCTGGTTGCCACCCCGCAGAGTACGGCAATGCCCTCCACCTCGGCTAACAGTTTATCCAGGGCGGCCTGCTGATTCTCCACAAATCCCCGGCGCTCTAATAAATCCTGGGGCGGATAGCCGCTCACTGCCAACTCCGGGAAAACAATAAGCTCGCAGCCCGCCCTCCGGGCCCGAACGATCCAGTGGCGCATGCGGCTTAGATTAAAATCAAAATCACCTATAACGGGATTTATCTGGGCAAGGGCTATTTTCATAGGTAAACAAAGACTCAGAGATAAGTGTGGTGCTCAATAGTTACGTTTATATAGCATATTTTTTGAGGCTGAGTTAGAATAATTTACCCTAAACCGTTTAATTCTTACACCGGAGGAATCTAAAATATGCCCAAATATTTCGTCCTTGACACCAACGTCCTACTCCATAACGCCGATGCCATTACCTCCTTTTCCGATAATTTCATCATCCTGCCCATGACCGTTATTGAGGAATTAGATAACTTCAAATCCCACAGCGATGAATTAGGCCGCAACGCCCGCGGAGTTGTCCGCCAGCTTGATGCCCTGCGGGCCAAAGGCCGGCTCGGTGAAGGGGTCAAGATGGACAATGGCGGTATCCTGCGTATCATCACCCACGAGCGGGAATCCGCCATTGCCGGACTTGATTTGTCGGTACCCGACAACCGCATCCTGTCGGTGGCTTACAAACTGCATAAGGACGGCAAAAAGGTCATCTTTGTCTCCAAGGACATCAACGCCCGTCTCAAGGCCGATGCCCTGGGGATTGAGGTAATGGATTTTGAAAAACAAAAGGTGAATTTTGACGAACTGTATACCGGCTACCGCACCATAACCGTTCCCGGCCAGGTAATTGATGATTTTTATCGAACACGCGACATAGAGCCGCCCCCCGACCTGAATTTACTGCCCAATGAATTTGTCCTGCTGAAAGACGAAATAAACGATAAACACACCGCCTTAACCAGAACCAGCGCCCAGGGCCGTTTAATCCAGCTCGATCCCAACACGGATACGGTATGGCAAATTCAGGCCCGCAGCAAGGAACAACGCATGGCCCTGGAATTATTAATGGATCCCGAGGTGCGGCTGGTAACCCTCGTGGGCCAGGCCGGAACCGGCAAGACCCTGATGGCCGTGGCCGCCGCCCTGGAATCGGTAATTAATTACGAACGTTACGACCGGGTGCTGGTCTCCAGACCCATTGTCCCCATGGGCAAGGATATAGGCTATCTGCCCGGCGGCAAGGACGAAAAATTAGCCAACTGGATGCAGCCCATCTTTGACAACCTGACCTATCTCTTTCAGCACGGGCAGGACAATAAAAAGATGGGCGAGGGCTCCGTAAAACATAAAATAGATAAATTAATCAGTGATAATACCCTGGAGTTAGAGGCCCTGACCTACATCCGCGGCCGTTCCATCCCCCGCCAGTATGTAATCATCGACGAGGCCCAAAACCTTACCCCCCATGAAGTCAAGACCATCATCAGCCGGGCTGGCGAAGGCACCAAAATGGTACTCACCGGCGACCCCTATCAGATCGACAACCCATACCTGGATTCCAGCAGCAACGGCCTGACTTATACCGTCGAGCGTTTGAAGGAGCAGACCCTGCACGGCCATGTAACCCTGAAGAAGAGTGAGCGCAGCAACCTGGCCGCCGCTGCCGCTGAATTTTTATAATCACCCCGCTTAAATTTTAATACGTGCAACTTTTACGCGATTGGCGTAAACAGTCAGCAATGCCCGGCGGCCTTTGCCCGCCAAGCAATACTAATAGCGCGAAAAAGGAGATACCACCTTGGATTTTGAACCAAAATGGATGGCCTGGGAGATCACTAGACGCTGCAATCTGCACTGCGTGCACTGCCGATCCTCATCCGAAGCAGAGGTCTTGGGCCACCCTGACTTTTCCTTTGCAGAGGCCCAACGGGTACTGGATGATATTTCATCTTACGCCTCCCCGGTTATCGTTCTCTCCGGCGGCGAGCCTCTGTTACGGCCGGATGTCTTTGATATTGCCGCCTATGGGGCCGGCAGGGGTCTGAGGATGTGTCTCGCCACCAACGGCACCCTGGTAAACCAGGAAAAATGCGGCCAGATCAAAGAGGCCGGAATCAAGATGGTCTCTTTAAGCGTTGACGGCTCCACGGCCGCGGTACACGATAATTTCCGCAACTCGCCGGGCGCCTTTGAGGCCACCATGAATGCCGCCCGCCTTTTTAAAGAAAATAATATAAAATTTCTGGTCAACTCCTCATTCACCAAGCGTAATCAGGCCGAGGTTCCCAGGGTCATGCAGTTAGTCAAGAGCCTCGGGGCCACCGCCTGGTATATGTTCATGATCGTCCCCACCGGCCGCGGCGAGGACATTATGGAGGAATTGATCTCCGTGGAGGATTACGAGGAGCTCCTGAACTGGCATTACGAGATGGAAAAAAGCGAAAAGGACATGCTGGTTCGCCCCACCTGCGCCCCAAGTTATTACCGGATTGTCCTTGAGAAGGCCAAGGAGCGGGGCGATGATTTTAAACGCCGCACCCTGCAGTTTTCCACCGGCGGCTCCAAGGGCTGCCTGGCCGGCCAACTTATCTCCCTCCTCGACGTAGACGGCAACCTGCTGCCCTGCAGCTATTTCCCCATGGCCGCCGGTAATATCCGCCGACAGTCCTTCAAGGACATTTGGGAGAACTCCAAGCTCTTCAAGGATCTGCGGGATTTCAAGGCCTACAAGGGTAAATGCGGGGTCTGCGAGTACGTCTCCGTCTGCGGCGGCTGCCGGGCCAGGGCCTACGCCATGACCGGTGATTATATGGAGGCCGAGCCCTTTTGCAGCCACCAGCCCTTAAAGTTACAAAGGTAAGCGTCCCATGAACACCACCCTGCACACGTTCCGAGCCTTCGATATACCGATGTAGTCGCAAGGCTGGAAGATGCGCAGGGCGGCGCCCCTGAAACGCTTACAGTTAGGGGGTTATATAAAGTCGGGTGTGATTAATTGATCGTTTTCAAAACAAATAACCACTCTCTCAGCCAAGTCTAATCAAGGAACAACTATGAACGATACATTTTTACGGGCCTGCAAGGGCGAAGAAACTGACTATACCCCCATCTGGATCATGCGACAGGCCGGCCGTTACCTGCCCGCCTATCACACGGTACGCGACAAGGTAACCTTCCTGGAACTCTGCAAGACCCCGGAGCTGGCCGCCGAGGTCAGTATTCAGCCGGTGGATATTATCGGGGTTGATGCCGCCATCATGTTTTCCGACATTCTGGTACCCATTGAAAAAATGGGCGCCCCCTTGGAATTCCGCGAGAATCAGGGCCCGGTATTCCCCTCCCCCATCCGCGAGCAGGCGGCAGTTGACCGCCTGGGGATTCCCGACCCGGAAGACGATCTCGGCTATGTCATGGAGACCGTCCGCATTCTGCGCCGGGAACTTAAAGACAAGGTGCCCCTCATCGGTTTTTCCGGCGCCCCCTTTACCCTGGCCACCTACCTCATTGAGGGCGGTTCCTCCCGCAATTTCCTGAACACCAAGATGATGATGTATAACGCCCCGGAATTATACAAGTCATTAATGGATAAAATAACCGAATGCACCGCCACCTATCTTAAAGGCCAAATTGCGGCCGGGGTGCAGGCGGTGCAGATCTTTGATTCCTGGGTCGGTGTTCTCTGTCCCGCTGATTTTGCCGAATTCGCCCTGCCCTATGTCAGCAGAATCGTCAGGGAGATCAAGGAGGTCAGTGACATCCCGGTCATCTATTTTGCCAATAACGGCGCGACCCTCATCGACCAGTCCCTGAGCAGCGGGGCCGATGTTCTGGGCATTGACTGGCGGGTCAATTTAAGCTCAGTGGTCAAAACAGTGGCCGGCCGGGCCGCCATCCAGGGTAATATGGATCCCCTGGCCCTCTTCCTGCCGCCCGACAAATTAGAACAGAGAATCGCCAATGTCCTCAGGGAGGCCAAAGGGGCCAAGGGGCATATCTTTAACCTGGGCCACGGCATCGTCCCCCAGACCGACCCGGAAAAGGCCAGACTGACGGTGGATCTGGTTCACAAACTGAGCCGCAGAGACGGATGATCCCCAGCCCGGAGGAGTGCCTGCTCCTCATGAGCGAATACGGAATGCTGGATAATATCCGGGCTCACTCACGGGTAGTGGCCCGCATTGCCGACTTTATAGGCCGGGGGCTGATCGCAGACGGGGTAGGGCTTAATCTCAAGCTGATTGTCAGTGCCGCCCTGTTGCACGATATAGGCAAGACCGCCTGTTTGAACAACGGTCGGGATCATTCCCGCCTCGGAGCGGAGATCTGCCGCCGCCATAATTTTCAGGAACTTGCCCCCCTGGTGCGTCAGCATGTCATACTCCAGGGCACGCTGCCGCCGGAGGTGGATGAACGCCTGATAGTCTATTATGCCGACAAGCGGGTAAACCATGACCAGATAGTAGGTCTCCCCGCCCGCTTAGCCTATATTATAGAGCGCTACGGCCAGAACAACCCCCGCCGCTGCCAGGCCATTAATGATAATTTCAAACAGGCCTTTATTATTGAAGAGATGATATTCCGCCACCTGCCCATAAAGCCGGAAGAGCTGAGCACAATGGATTTAACGTAAGCCGGAATTTAACCTCACACAGAAAAATGAGCCAAGACACCACAGGGGTTATCCTCCTCAACCTGGGCGGCCCGGAACGCACGGCCGATGTCCGCCCCTTCCTCTACAACCTCTTTGCCGACCGTCTTATTATCCGCTTGGGCCCGCCCTTTATGCAGCGGCCTCTCGCCTGGTGGATTGCCAGACGCCGAGCCCCCAAGAGCCGGGTATTCTATGAACGGATTGGCGGCGGCTCACCCCTTAACCGCATCACCAGGGCTCAGGGTGAGGCCCTGGCCGCTCAACTGGCCGGGGACGGCTCATTCAAGGTCGGCATGGCCATGCGCTACTGGCACCCATTTGCCCAAGAGGTGCTGCCGGATTTTATCAAGGCCGGGGTCAAGAGGTTGATTGCCCTTACCCTCTACCCCCATTACTCCATCGCCACCACCGGCTCCTCCATCCGCGATCTGCGTGACTGCCTGACTACCCTGCCGGGCGGCAAAGAAATAGAGGTCACGGAAATCACCTCCTGGCCGGAGCAGGAGGATTATATTAACTGCCTGACCCGCCTCATCAACGAGACCCGCCAGGGACGCGAAGACTCCGAAATCATCTACAGCGCCCACAGCCTGCCCGCCAAATTCATCGCCGACGGCGACCCCTATCTCGACCACCTGCGGCTGACCATTGCCGCCCTGGAGCGAAAAACCGGCATCAAGGGCCATTTATGTTTCCAAAGCCGCAGCGGCCCCGTTGAGTGGCTCACTCCCTCCACCCCGGATACCATCCGGCGCCTGGCAGCCCAAAACTGCCGGGGCCTCATCGTGGTACCGCTGAGCTTCGTCTCCGACCATGTGGAAACCCTCTATGAAATCGACATTCAATATCGGCAGCTGGCAGAGGATCTGGGCATGAAATTTGCCAGAATTCCAGCCCTTAACACAGAAAAGGCCTTTATCTCCGGCTTAAAAAAGCTGGTGATAAAGGCCTGCCAAGAACCAGGAGCCAGGAACCAGGAGACAGGAATCAGGAGCCAGGAATCAGGAATCAGGAAGTAGAAATCAGACAATGGCACCTGCCTCTGTCTTCTGTTACCCTGCCTCCTGAACCGCCACCGCCACGGCCACCGAGGCCCCCACCATGGGGTTATTGCCCATGCCGATGAGGCCCATCATCTCCACGTGGGCCGGTACGGAGGAGGAGCCCGCGAACTGGGCGTCGGAATGCATCCGGCCCATGGTGTCCGTCATGCCGTATGAGGCCGGGCCGGCTCCCATATTATCGGGATGCAGGGTACGGCCGGTGCCGCCGCCGGAGGCCACGGAAAAATATTTACGGCCCAGGGCCTGGCATTCCTTCTTATAAGTGCCCACCACCGGATGCTGAAAACGGGTGGGATTGGTGGAGTTCCCGGTTATGGAGACATCAACTTTTTCAAGATGGTTAATAGCCACCCCCTCCCGGACATCATCCGCCCCGTAACAGCGCACCTTCGCCCGCTCGCCCTTGGAATACGGCGTCTCGCTGACAATGGTTAACTCACTGGTTTTATAGTTATAAATGGTCTTGACATGGGTAAAACCATTTATCCGGGAAATAATATGGGCCGCGTCCTTACCCAAACCGTTTAAAATGACCCGCAGGGGGCTCTTTCTCGCCTTATTGGCCGAATGAGCCAGACCAATGGCCCCCTCGGCGGCGGCAAAGGACTCATGACCGGCCACAAAGGCAAAACATTGGGTCTCCTCAAGCAGCAACATGGAGGCCAGATTACCGTGACCAAGACCAACCAGCCGCTCAGCGGCCACGGAGCCGGGAACACAAAAGGCCTGCAGCCCCTCACCGAGAACCCTGGCGATATCCGCCGCCTTGGTTTCACCCTTCTTAATGGCCATGGCGGCGCCCACGGTATAGGCCCAGCAGGCGTTATCAAAACAAATGGGCTGCACCTCCCGCACGAGAGCGGCAATATCAAGCCCCTTATCCTCACATATCTTACGGGCCTCTTCCAGAGATTCAATCCCATACTTCTGTAAGGCCGGCAGGATCTGCCCTATTCTACGCTCATATCCCTCAAATAATGCCATTTTCAGCTCCTTTACTCTTTTCTGGGATCAATGAATTTACAGGCCTCGGCAAACTGCCCGTAGGTGCCGGTAGACCGGGACAGGGCCTCATCAGCGTTTACGCCCTGCGATATAAGCTCCATCATGGGGCCCAGGCGGACGAATTCATAACCAATAATTTCTCCGCCCTCATTCAGCCCCAGACGGGTCACATAGCCTTCCGCCATCTCGAGATAACGCGGCCCCTTGAGCCTGGTACTGTACATAGTGGCGGTTACGCTGCGCTTACCCTTACCGAGATCCTCAAGACCGGCCCCCACCGGCAGACCGTTTTCGGAAAAGGCGGTCTGGCTGCGGCCATAGACGATCTGGAGAAATATCTCCCGCATGGCAACATTGATGGCGTCACAGACCAAATCACTGTTCAAGGCCTCAAGAATGGTCTTGCCGGGCAAAATCTCGGAGGCCATGGCGGCGGAGTGAGTCATACCGGTACAGCCCACCGTCTCCACCAGGGCCTCCTCAATAATGCCGTCCTTAACATTTAAGGTCAGCTTACAGGCCCCCTGCTGGGGAGCGCACCAGCCCACCCCATGCGTCAGGCCGGAGATATCCTTAATCTCTTTGGCCTGCACCCAGCGTCCCTCCTCGGGAATGGGCGCTGGACCGTTCTGGGCTCCCTTGGCCACACAGACCATTTCTTCCACTTCAGGAGAGTATTCCATGGCATCCTCCTTGACCGGCTTGCTGTCCGGCATACATATTATAAATATAAAAATATCAGCGTATCTATTCAGCTAAGGCACCGAATTGCCCTAAACTGTGAACTGTAACCGTTCAGGAAAGCGAAGACTCCGGATGTGCCCCAGGTTCGTTCGTTTTGGCCGCCGAGTCTGTACACCCTGTACGTGAGGTGGCCAAAACGGACGAAGATGGGGTGCAGCTGAATGGTTACATATCAGTGCTTATTATTACTTTCCAACATCAGCAAAAAATATAACACGTACAGATAAAAGGCGCAATTCAACTTATCATGAACACTTCCCACCTTTTACCATTTTCGTAATT
>DRPV01000317.1 GCA_011330685.1 Desulfobacterales bacterium | reverse complement strand
TTTTCCCCGAGCAGGGCAAAATCAGCGCCCACCAGATATTAGCCTTCCGCTCTTTGCCCATAGCCGGCAGCGGCCGTCCCTGTTTTTACTGCGGTATGCGCTGGCACCTCCCCGCCGACTGCCCGGCCAAGGCCCTGAAAATGGCTAATAACGGGCTGCGGGAAGCGGGCTATCTCCCCTTTAAACAGATAAATATTCTCTACAAAAAGGCCTTTGCCGAACCGCAGAAAATGGCCCAGATCCTGACAGCCGGGATCCGGCAGGCCCAGATCCGCAAGGATCCTCTGCTCGCGGTATATACCGCTTTTTTTGACATAAACAGGGTATATCAACCTCGTTTTTTATGGAATATCACCTTCAGCGTCTATAATAAATGGGAGTCTATTTTCAAGACGGATAAAACTAATCTGGACAATAATAATCTCCAGCTTGGTTTTGACTGTTTGCGGGTCAAGGAGTACGGCCGGGCCGAGGAACTGCTCCTGCGGGAGTGTAATCACAAGGCGCCCAAGAGATTTTACGCCGTATTGGGCCAGGCCTTTCTGGCCCTGGAAAGGGGGCGTCTCGCTGATATGCGTAATCATCTGGAATTAGCCTCTAATTTTGCCATTGCCGAAAAAGAACGTATCTATGTCTCACTCCTTTTATCGAGATATTATGATCTTAATGATGAAAACTGGAAGGCGCGTGATTTAATCAAAAACGCCTTTACCATCAGGGCTGACTGCCAGGATCTTCTTTACCGCAAGGTACAGCTTGAGGTAAAGGGTAATTTCAAGGAGCAGGCCTTTCAGATTCTGCGTTCATTAATGGTTGATCAGCGGCGGCTCTATATGATTATCATGATGGATCCGGAACTGCTTCATATTCAGGCCAAGGTGGAAGATATCCTCCAGGCCCAATACCAGACCATTGCCAATGCCGCCGGCGAAAATCTAACCAGGGCCAGAGAGGAAATTAACGACTTGAGCGGCTGGTTTGAAAAAGAAGATAAAGAGATGGAGGTAAATATTCAGACCCTGGCCAATCTGGAAAAGATGATGCTCAGGGGCAGTTATTTTGACTGCTTAGACACCGCCGCCAGGGCCAAGGCCCTCTATGCCGCCGGCCGCCGGCTGCGGGAAAACAAATTGAACGAACTCTATGACCAGGCCAGTCGAGAGATGACGCGCTGGAAGGGCTATTATAACTTCTGGATTTCTTATCAATTTCCCGCTTTTTTTACAAAATTTCACCGCCAACTGCTGCCTGTTAAAAAAAAGATTAATACAATTATCAAACTGGCAAAAAGGAATCAGGCCGAGCCCTACAGACAGGCCGTCGGCTTACTGACTGAGGTCAAAGAGGCCATAAAAGGGCTTGAACCAATGTATATGCGGATGACCTGGCTTAATGTTATCTTCTCCGGGGGGCTGATCTTCGGCAAAAAATTGATAGCGGCGGAATTGGCGCTGGCCGCTGTTGCTATGACGATTGTCTTTATTGCTGGACTTATACCAGATTCATCCTCCCTAAAAGGTTTGGCAGCTTTGCTCTCCGATCCCCTGTTTCTAAAAAAAGCCAAGGTGATTATTCCTGTTTTTATCGCCCCGCTGCTGGCCCTTATCCTGACCGTGCGGAGAATGGGAAAATAACAATCAATAAAACTGGAGGAGTTATGGATTTTTCAGAGGTGGTAAAATTTCACGGCCATGTATGTCCAGGCTTGACCTTGGGCTTTCGAGCCGCAACACTGGTCATGAACCGAATGGAGTTGTCACGCTCCGATGACGAAGAACTGGTGGCTATTGTCGAGAATAACTCCTGCGCGGTTGATGCCATTCAGGTGGTAACCGGTTGTACCCTGGGCAAAGGCAACCTCATCCTGCGTGATTACGGCAAGCAGGTTTATACTTTTATCAGACGGGGAGATGGAGAGTCTCTGCGTCTCGCGGTTAAATGGCAGCCACCGACTGAAGACGCGGAAACTGCCAGGGCATGGCAGAGTTATATGGCCGCTGAACGCACAGCTGAGGTCATGACCCTGATAAAAAAGAGCAAAAACCGCAAAATAAGGGCAATTCAAGAGGCCGCTGATACAGATTTATTTAAGGTTGGCAAAGCCATTGAACCCCTTCCCCCCAAAGCCCAAGTTTTTCCATCTTTGATCTGCGCGCTCTGTGGTGAAAAGGTCATGGCCCCCAAGATTATTACCCAAAACGGTAAGTCCCTCTGCCGCCCCTGTCTGGAAGCAAAAAATCCAACAACAGCCCTCTGAAGACAGGTATATTGAGCGCAACCCCGGACTAAAAGAATTGATTTTATTTTTCCGGCATTCCATTCGGGGACAGAACAGGCAAAAAATTCGAAAAAATTATGTCACCTTAGTTATAAAGATAAAAAACTGACAATTGGTAGCAAAACAACCCGCCACCCTAAATATCTAAAACTTGTTTCACCCTCTAAAATCCTTATTTCAAAGTCTACCCGGAATTTCCTGGAATTTATTAGACACTTTTGTAGTTTTCCTATTCGAGTATTTCCCACCTCTGTTCTGACAGATAAAAAAGCGCAATAACACCGCTATTCCAGCACGTTAATCAACTCCCGGCAACTACACTCCCGCTCTTTATTTATTCAACAACTCGACATTTTTGAAGCAACACAAATTCATTATACACACAAATGTATTTGTATTTTCAAATTTTCCCCAAGCAAAATCCACCACAAGTTCATAATACAAAAAACTTTATCATTGAAAACAAAGGGTAACAACATAGTTTTAATATAATTTTATATTATGGCACACTGAATGCTTGACCTAAAAAATCATGATTTCACCAACGCACAATTAAGAGCAGTCACAATTTATCAGTCGCGTAACAGTGGCACCGCCAACCCTTCACGGCGGTATCGTCGTCATACGACAAAGGAGAAAACCATGAGAAAGATCGAGGCAATAATCAAGCCTTTTAAGCTCGATGAGTTGAAAGAGGCATTATCAGAGTTGCAGATAAACGGGATGACGATTTCCGAGGTCAAGGGATTCGGGCGCCAGAAGGGCCATACTGAAATATATCGAGGCGCGGAGTATGTAGTTGATTTCATCCCCAAAATCAAGGTGGAGTTGGTAGTACCGGAGGAAATTACCGCCCAGGTTGTTGAAGCCATTATAACCAGCGTCAGAACGGGTAAGATCGGCGACGGTAAAATTTTTGTCCTGCCAATAGAAACCGTTCTCAGAATACGCACCGGGGAACGGGATAAAGAGGCAATCTGACTTGCCGAAAATCATCTTATAAGGAGAATGAAATGCGCAACATATTATTATCAATGGCAATATTTGCAGGTTCGTCAGCCCCATGGGCGGCTGGGAACATGACTCCGGTGGCCACATCCAATGCCGAAGCAATAAATATATGGTTTTCTTCCAGAGACGACTTGAGCGGAACAGGCCGGAATGGGGCAAAAGCACAAATTGGAGAAATGAAATGAAGCAATTACTAAGTGTATTGTGCCTTGGAATATTTTTGTTTATGGCGAGCACGGTCTATGCCGGCAATGAAATGCCGGGAACCTCTTCCCAGCTCTCGGCTCCGGCTGTGCTGATGCCGGATCCCTCGGGGGCGAATACCGGCGGCGCGGCGGACGTGATTGGCGCCACTGCTGATGCCCCTACCAAACAGGATATGACCCGCATGGCGACAACCGAGCCTCTGGCGCTAAAACTGGCAGATGTCATCGGCCATAACCGAATTGCCATCAACTTCATGTGGACTCTGCTCTGTGGTTTTCTGGTTATGTTTATGCAGGCCGGTTTCGCCCTGGCGGAAACCGGCTTCACACAGGCCAAAAACGCCGGCCACACCATGGCCATGAATATGATGGTCTACGGTATCGGAATGCTCGGTTACTGGATATGCGGCTTTGCCATCCAGATGGGCGGTGTGGGTAATATCGCCACCCTCGGGGGCGGCACCGGATTATTGAACGGAGAGTTTGCCCTCCATCTTTTTGGCAAGGATTTCGGCCTATTCGGAACAAATGGGTTTTTCCTTTCCGGCAACACCTATGATGTCTCTATCTTTTCCCTCTTTCTCTTCCAGATGGTTTTTATGGATACCACCGCCACAATCCCCACCGGTTCCATGGCGGAACGCTGGACGTTCAAATCCTTTGTCTTTTACGGCTTCTTCATCGCCATGTTTGTCTACCCACTTTACGGAAACTGGGTATGGGGCGGCGGCTGGCTGTCGCAATTAGGAACTAATTTCGGATTAGGCCACGGAACATTGGACTTCGCCGGCTCATCCGTTGTCCACATGACCGGCGGCGTGGCGGCACTTGTCGGGGCCATGATTCTTGGACCGCGGCTGGGAAAATTTGATAAGGACGGCAAACCACGCGCCATTCCGGGGCATCACATCCCCATGGCCATTACCGGTTGTTTTATTCTCGCTTTCGGCTGGTTCGGATTTAACGCGGGCTCAACCCTGGCCGGTGGAGATCTGCGAATCGGCATCATCGCCACCAATACCATGCTGGCCTCCGCCTCCGGGGCGCTTTTTGCTATGTTCTATATGTGGATATTCTACGGCAAACCCGATGTTTCCATGTCCGCCAACGGCCTGCTCGCCGGACTCGTAGCCATAACCGCACCCTGCGCCTATGTAAATTCGGTTGCCGCCGTCGGCATTGGTGCCATTGCCGGTGTTCTGCTCTGTATCAGTGTCTTCTTTGTTGAACGTGTTTTAAAGATTGATGATCCAGTGGGTGCCATCTCTGTTCACGGTGTCAACGGGGCCTGGGGACTCCTGTCCTTAGGCCTTTTTGCCGACGGCACTTACGGCGATGGCATCAACGGCGTCAGCGGCACAGTCAGAGGGCTTTTTTACGGCAATACCGCCCAGTTCACCGCCCAAGTGGTGGGAGTAATTACTAATTTCGTCTTTGTCTTTGTTATAATGTATGTCTTTTTCACCCTGCTGAATAAGATTGTTCCGCTCAGGGTCTCCAGAGAGGTGGAAATCAGCGGCCTTGATCAGAACGAAATCGCCGTTTCCGCCTATCCGGAGTTCAATATCAGATCTGCTTATCTGGAGGAAAGTTAACAGAAAGCCGTAACTATTCAGCAGCACCCAATCTGCTGCTGAATAGTTACAAATTTTTTAAATCTCAACTTATGCCATCCCGCGCGGAGCGGGGCGGGATTCACCAACTCTGCCGCGCGGCTTTTTGTGCAACAATTTGACTGACATGGCAAAACACCTTATAGTTCTCCAGCGCACCTTATATAAAAGGCCGGGCAGGATTATTACCGAAACCGCCAAACGGTTTAATGTTAAACTGAATATTGTAAGACTTTGGCGGCAGTCCATCCCCTCCTTAACAAAATATGACGGCATAGTCGTCCTGGATGGCAGCTTACCATCTCCTGATGACAAAAATTACGCCTCCTTCCAGGAGCAAAATAAAATCATTCACGAGGCCCTTAACGTAGACCGGCCTTATTTAGGGATCGGCCTGGGGCTTCATCTCCTGGCTTGGAACCAGGGGGCGGTCGTCAGCGCCAACTATTGTGCCAGCATCGGTTTCACCACCGGCTATCTTACTCATAAAGGCCGGGAGCATCCAATTTTTAAAAATATTCCTGCCACCCTGCCTGTTTTCAAATGGCATAATCAGGCCATAATGCCTCCCATACCCCATAATTTTGACATTCTGGCCACCTCTGTAGACTGCCAGTTTGAAGCGGTTTCTGTACCGGGCCGCCCTTATATTACGGGATTGCAATTCATTAATAACGCGGCAGCCCCCCAAGAGGTAAAAAAATATTTAACCAAAGATCAGAATTGGTTATCATCAGCAGCCCCCAATGGAATCGATCGGGCTTTTATTATAGCTGAAGCGAAGAGACTCCAATCCGAAACCGCCCGGCATTTTGCCATTTTATTTTCTAATTTTATTAATATGTTATAAGTAACCGTTCAGCCGCACCACATCTTAAAATCTTTATCTTTGACAAGTTGTTTACCCCCCGCTCCATTTTTTCCAGGCCTGGAATTTTTATTGACATTCTCATATAAACATATATTTATATATACAAACAATAATTTAAATAAGGACGGCCTCGAAAGGTTGTAATGGAAAAACACGTAAAAGTTATACCTGATGATTTGACGAATGCCGATCCGCGAGCGGTGGCCTTTCTGGCCAAAGCCATGGGTGACGAAAATCGACTGCGCATCATCATGGTGCTGGCTAAGGGTAAAAAGCCGGTTTCCCGCATCGTTGAGGAAATGGGCATTTCACAGCCCCTGGCCTCTCATCACCTTAAAGAACTCAAACGAGCGCTGCTCGTTAAGGTTGAGAGGAACGGCCCGTTTATTTATTACGAATTGGCAGATCAGCGCATAGTAACAATCCTCTCAAACCTGAATATTCTGGCGGCAGAACTACTGGCCAACAGAAAAGCATTTTAACGTTTTTTACAGGGTAGACAATGAATGAATTACAACAAATTCTTGCGACAATGGAACCAGCCGAGGCCTTAGCGGCTTTGACCCCGCAGCTCAAAACAATCCTCACTAATCTTGATGAGGAGGCCAGAGTAAATTTTGTAACCAATATAATTGATGAGGCAGACGGGGATAAGATTTCCAGCATGGTGGATCTCTGACTTGCCGAATGTATGGGCGAAGGTGTCGACCCAACACATATGTGTCAAACCCTGGTACACAAAGTGGCCCAATCCAAACAACTGATGGCGGTCACCGACCCGGACATCCTGGTACTCTTTGAAAACTGGCTTGATGAACTGGAGTGTGAAGTAGCAGCGTACCTGCAACAACACCCTCAGAGCAAAGCCGAAGACCTTGCCGCCAACCTCGGACTTTCCCGGAGAGGGGCTGATTTTCTATTGGCGAAACTGCGGCGGCAGGAAAAAAGTTAGCTGGATATTATTAAAAATAACCGGAAAAGGGGGTAATCATGTTGATAAAATTTTTTCTAAACGAGCCTAATGGCAAAACCTGAAGTCATTTCAGAGAAATCTTACCCAGGCTGGGTGAAAAATTTACGGTTGACATTGAATCAATTTCAAAACCACGCCGGGAGTATCAATCCAAATCTTACGCCCAATCTGGACTACCCAAGGCGCCGGCTGTTACCATTGACGGAGAAATCATTGTCGAGGGACGGGATATTAATGAACAGGAACTGGAAGATATTATCCGCCGGCGCCTGACCGCAACATAGAACCCCAGATAATCAAACCGGCGGTCAATATCCATAAACACTCGCGTCTGCCTTAAATCCCGTGGTCAGACGGGATCAGCATCTTGCCCCATGGGCTTTATGACCGACCTGTATGAAATGATCGAGGAAAGCGAAAGAGTTCTTACATTTTAATATACGGATCACCAAAAGGAAGTACTATGAAGAAGAAAATTGTGGTTGTCGGCGGCTCATTCGGCGGGCTTACCGCCGCTCTTGAGGTTAAGCGGCTTCTTGGAGACCAGGCCGATGTTACAGTAATCAGCTCTGATAAAGATTTTGTATTCATGCCTTCACTGCCTTGGATAATCATGGGCTCACGCCAACCGGGGGATATTACTCTCAGTGTGGCCGATATTCTTAAACCGCAGGGAATAAGATTTGTTCATGACACGGTAAAGGGGGTCAGGCCGGATGAACTTAAAGTTCAGACCTCAAAGGACGAATATGAATACGACTACCTGATAATATCCACCGGCCCCCATCTATCATGTGATGAGATACCTGGACTTAGTCCTGAAGAGGGGTACACCTATTGTACCTTTAATATGGAGCACGCCTTAAAGAGCCGAGAGGCGTGGAACAGACTGCTGGCCAACCCCGGCCCCATAGTCCTTGGCTCCACCCAGATGGCCAGTTGTTTCGGCCCCTATTATGAACTGGCTTTTGAGATGGATCAGGAACTACGCAAACGTAAGATGCGCCACAAGGTTCCCATTACCTATCTTACCTCGGAACCTTATCTCGGTCACATGGGAGTGGGCGGGCTCGGCAAGTCAAAGCGCTTTATGGAGGATGAATTTGCCGCGCTTGATATTCAGACAGTTACCAATCAAGCAATAGATGAGATCACCCCGGATGAAATCCGGCTGACGGGCGGCGGCAAACTGCCCTTTAAACTGGCCATGCTGGCCCCGCCTTTCAAGGGAGTTCAAGGGGTAGCCTCCCTTGGTAACCCGCGCGGATTTATTCCGGCTGACAACTACTACCGCCATCCAAAGCATAGTAATATCTACACCATCGGGGTTGCCATGGCCTTAGCCCCGGCTGAACCGACCCCGATACCAACGGGAGTCCCTAAAACCGGATTCATGACGGTAAAAATGGCCAAGGCGGCAGCGGCCAATATCGCGGCTGACATGCGGCATCTCTCCCCCTCTCACGAAAAAGAACTCAGTGTCATATGCTTTATGGATATGGGAAGAACCGCGGCGCTGATGGTGGCGGAACCCATTTTGCCGCCCCGGCAAAAATCTTATTTAAAAAAGGCCTGGTGGGTGAAAGCCGCTAAAATCCAGTTTGAAAAATATTTTCTCTGGAAAATGCGGCATGGATACAGTCGGCTGCCATAATGATAATAAGTCGTTTAGCGCCAGTTAGACACTTTTTAGTTCCCCAAGACTTATAATCAGCCAGAATCATCCCGTTTATCCATCTTCGTCTGTCTGGAAAACATTTACCGCAACAACAAGCTGGTGGGCATCGGCCGCGGTATTCTGAACTACCATATTAATATTAGAGACAGCTTCATCAACCTGATTTATGCTGGTTGACTGCTCATTTGCCGACCGACTTATTTCATGCATTAAGACACCAATTTTGCTCACCTTATCGTTTACGGAGTTAAATTTCCGGCTGGCGGAAGCCGTTAATTCATCACCAACTTCGATCTGTTTGACCGTGGATTCAAGCTGATTCGTTGTTGTTTGCGCCGCGTCTGCCGCCCGCATGGCCAGGTTACGTACCTCATCGGCCACCACCCCAAACCCAGCCCCAGCCTCTCCGGCCCGCGCGGCCTCTACTGCCGCGTTGAGAGCAAGAAGGTTGGTCTGAAAGGCTATCTCATCAATGGTTTTAATAATCTGCTGAGTTTCCCGACTTGATTTGGCAATTTCATGCATGAAAGATTGCAGTTCTTCCATGGCCTTGTTCGCCTGAATCACTGTTATTCCAGCTTCATCAATCAGCTGTTCTCCTGATTGAGCGTTTTCCAGGCCGCATTTGGTCATGCTTGTTATTTCTTCCAAAGAGGAAGATGTTTCTTTTATTGACTCTGCCTGAGAAGCGGCGCCGGCGGAAAGATGTTGAGAGATTTCCCGGATATTACCAATGGATTTTTTCAGCTTTTCTCCCATGGCCCGCATGGATGAAGCCAATTCTCCGACCTCATCGCTGCTGTCTATATCCACACTGGCATTAAGGTTGCCCTCCCCAAGCCGGGCGGCAAAGGCGGTACATTTTAGCAGCGGGGCGCTAATGAGATTAGCGGTAAACCAAAGACCGAGCAGGGCGAGCAGAGTAACAATGACCATAATAACAGCGATTTTCATTACCATTGATTTGATCTGGGAGTTAACACTATCGGTTTTTTGCTTCACCATGGCATCGATGGTGTCGATATAGGCCCCCGTACCGACAATCCAGTGTAACGGTTTATATTCCCTAACATAAGAGAGTTTAGGTTGTTTTTTCGAGAGACCGTTCTTTGTTGGTTTGGGCCAGAGATAATTTACATAAGCCTCACCATTGTTACGGTTACATGATTTGACAAAGGCGGTAAACAGGTTTTCCTTCCTGCCGAGAGCGCAGTTGAACTTGGGGCTGTTCATGACCTTACCATCCAGACTTGGAGCTATGGGATGCATAATCATTTTTGGATAAGGCAGGGTTGTGTTATTAATCCAGAAATAACCGATCCCGTTATTATAACGCATTTTTTTGATATCATTTTTAGTTTTCTCAATAATATCAGGCAAAATCTCATCCACATAGATACCCGTACCAATGATCCACTGCCAATCTTTTACCTCCCGGACATAAGAGAGTTTGGGCTTTTCCTTTGTCAGGCCGTTCTTGGTAGGTTGGGGCCACAGGTAATCCACATAGGCCTCACCGTTGTTACTATTGCATGATTTAACAAAGGCGGTAAAAAGATTTTCCTTCCTGCCGAGAGCGCAGTTGAATTTAGGGTTGTTTAAAACCTTGCCGTCCAGAGCGGGAACAGTAGGATGCATAATCATTTTGGGATAGGGCAGGGTTGTGTCGTTGATCCAGACATAGCCCTGCCCCTGGTTATAGCGAATGTTTTTGATATTATCAGCGGCCATTTTCTGGGCTGCCGCCAGGCTCATTTTACCCTCTGCTACCTCTTTTTTTGCTTGCTTGACAAAATTAAAGGCAATATCAACGATATTTTTCAGGCGCGGGCCATAGAGAGCAATAATATGTTTTTTGTTATGAGCCTCTTTGATATTAGCGCTTATAGTCTCATAGGCGATATCCACATAATTTTTAAGCTGTACCTTAACCTTGGCCATCTCGTCCCGCCGAATATTTTTTACTTCCCGGGCCACATTTTGTTTCATGCTTAAAACAACAAAGGTAGTCATTAAAATTACGGCGGTGAGTATACCCAGATATGAACTCAGAAGAATTTTCCAGCGTATTTTCAGATTTTTAAACATAGTAAATCCTCTTTTCGCAGATGGTATAGTTTAGCAGTTTAACTCGTATAAATATTCGCGGACAGGGGGTTAAATCTGTTATTTATTATCGAAATAAGGATTAAATAATGTCAAGCTAAAATGTAATTATTTCCCCCCCACCCGGAAAAGGCATAAATAAAAATTGTCCAGCATTATAAACAAATATTGATTTTAGAGGGGAAAGCCTATAATGTTAAATACTTAATTAATGGTATGAAGTCATTGGGGCGTATGGCAGATATTAAATTATTATCATCAGAAAGGAAAAAATGAAATACCAGGGGGTTATTTTTGATCTGGACGGCACCTTACTTGATACCCTTGAGGATCTGGCCTTTGCCGCCAATACCACCCTGGCCGCCTTTGGTTTCCCCCAACATCAGACGGCAGATTACCGCTATTTTGTGGGGGAAGGACTCAATATACTGATGCGGCGGATTATTCCACCTTCCGCGGTCAGCGAGGAGATGGTGCAGAACTGTATGAAGAAGTTCAGCGAGGTGTATAAAGAGTGCTGGAATATCCACACCGCACCTTACAAGGGGGTTCCGGAAATGATCGCGGAGTTATCCGCCGCCGGGGTGAAACTTGCCGTACTGTCCAACAAACCCCATGCCTTCACCCAAATATGCGTTAAAAGTTTTTTTCCGGATCATCCTTTTCTATATGTTTACGGTCAGCGGGATGGTATTGCCAAAAAGCCTGATCCCGCCGGAGCGCTTGAACTTGCCGCCAATATGGGGCTCTCTGTCGATGATATTCTCTATGTCGGAGATACCGCCACTGATATGCAGACCGGTAACAGTGCCGGAATGAAGACTATGGGGGTGGAGTGGGGGTTTCGGGATCGGGCTGAACTTGAAAAAAACAAGGCCTGGAAAATTGCCGCTGCTCCAGCCGAAATAGTCTCCTATGTTATTTAAACCGGCTGTCTCTTTTATTGTAAAGGATCAACAAATAACACCCCGAAAAATGGGCAACAGGGTGTTCATGGAGCGCTTACTTTTTATTCTCTTTATATCCTGGATTGCCCTTATTCTGTCAACCACGTCCCAGGCGGCCCCCAGCGTTCTATTACGGCCTTTTATTATTAAAGAAACAAAAAACAATTATTTAAGCACCGGGCTGCGGGATATGTTAGCCAGCCGCCTGGCGGCCCTGGGAATGACGGTAGCAACCACGGGCAGTGCTAATAACAAATCCGCTTTAATTCAGGGCCGCTACAACGCCGGAGACAACCGCCTTGAAGTGGAAATCCAGCGCCCGGCAGAGCCTAATATTAATTTTACCGTAACAGCCCGGCGGCAGGCCGCTCTCATGGCGGCTCTTGACCGCCTCAGCGCCGATATCGGCCGGTTCTTTGGTCTACAGCCCATGAGCAGACCGCCGCCTCCTTACCTCCCCCGAAGCACCCCCCATTCTCCGGTCAGCCACTGGCGGCAGAGCCGACCCTTTAATATCGCCCTCAAGGTTTTAAATGTGGGGGATGTGGATGGTGACGGTCAACAGGATCTAATCCTGGCCGGGGATGACAGGCTGTTAATTTTAAAAATAAATGGTGATAAATTTACCACCCTGGCCAAATTCAACGGCCCGCCGGGCAGCCATATCCTCGGCATCAGCCTTGGTGATTTCAACCATGACGGCTTGGACGAAATATATGTCGGGGCTGAAAACAGTGACGGCCCCTCATCATATATCATTAGCTGGCAAGGCCGAAAACTGTATTATGTGGATCGTGATATTAACTATTATTTACGTGTTATAAAAACAGGTAACAGCAAAACCGCCCTGGCCGGGCAGGAATCAGGCGGCACCGGCAACATATACCTCATGGGGCGGCAGGACGGCCGCCTGATTCCGAAACAACGACTTATACTGCCGACACGGGTAAATATCTTCAATTTTGCCTTAGCTGATCTGAATATAGATCAGGAGAAGGAGATAATTACCATGATTAGAGGAGAATTATGGATTATACGTCCGGACGGCCGTTATCTATGGCGCTCCACAGCCGATATACCGGAGGCCCTGAAAACGGTAATGATAAATAATAAACCGCATGGCGGCCGGGAACGGCGAATCATCGTCGATGATATCAACCAAAACGGCTTCCCGGACATAATCACCGCGGGGGCCTTCATCATCGGCAATGATAAATTCAATCTTGGTGAAAATAAAATAAATATTTTAGCCTGGATAAATAACCGGCCAAAAGTTTTGTGGCACACCAGGGTATTGAGCGATGATATAGTCGATTATCAACTCCTCAACCGGCCGCAAGGGCAGACTATAATAGTCGGGGTCAGAATAAAACACGGCTTAAGCCAACTGCTGGCCCCTGAACAATGCCGGATTATACTCTACCCCATACCGTCGGCAATCCGGAAGACGAAAAGAAAAAAATTATGAGCCACAAACCATCGGCAATAAATATTATCTGGCTGAGCATGATTCTTCTTGCCACCCTCACCGCGGCCTATACCGGCCGCATGTCCGAGGTAACCAAGGCCTCCTTTGATTCAGCCAAAAGCGCCGTAACCTTGGCCATTGGTCTCATCGGCCCCATGGCTCTATGGTTAGGGATTATGAAGGTGGCGGAAGATGGCGGCCTGATGCGCTTTATCGCCAGGGGCCTGCGGCCGCTTATGGTTCGCCTCTTCCCGGATGTGCCGCCCGATCACCCGGCCATGGCAGCCATGATTATGAATATGGCCGCCAACACTCTGGGTCTGGGCAATGCCGCTACCCCCATGGGAATAAAGGCCATGCAGGAACTGGAAAAGCTCACCCCCAAAAAGGGCACCGCCACTAACGCCATGTGCCTGTTTCTCGCAATCAACACCTCCAGCGTTACCATTCTGCCCCTCGGGGTAATTACGGTGCGGGCCGCAGCCGGTGCCGCTCATCCGGCCGCCATCCTGGTGCCGGCCATTATTGCCACCTGCTGTTCCACTCTCGTGGCGATAGTGGCGGCCAAATTAATGGCTGGTCGTGATCGTGATCCCCTTGTTTCCGCGGCACCAATACCGCAAGAGGTGGAAGCGGCGGCGGAAAATGAAGCTGTGGAACTCTGTCCTCCCAGCCGGGCGGGGAAAATATTTGTCTCGATTTTGATACTGGCCTTTGGCGGCGCTGTTATCTACCGGCTGAGCGCTGTCCACTCCCTAATCTGGTCAACAACAATGATCAATCAGGTCTCCAACTGGCTTATTCCGGTTTTAATCTCCGCTTTTCTAATCTTCGGCTATTTCAGAGGGGTTAAACTCTATGAATCAGTGAGCGAGGGCGCCAAAGAAGGCTTTTTAACCGCGGTACGGATCATCCCCTTTATGGTGGCCATCTTTGTCGCCATCGGTATGTTCAGGGCCAGCGGAGCCATGGACATTATCATCCGCCTCTTTTCACCGCTCACCTCCTTCATTGGTATGCCCGCCGAAGCCCTGAGCATGGCCCTCATGCGCCCCCTCTCCGGCAGCGGGGCCTTTGGCCTGATGTCGGAGATTGTCAACCGTAACCCCAACAGCTTCCTGTCTTTTCTGGTTTCCACCATGCAGGGCTCCACCGAGACAACCTTCTATGTTCTGGCGGTCTATTTCGGCAGCGTGGGGATTAAACGTACCCGCCACGCCCTGCCCGCCGCCCTTTGCGCCGATGCCGCCGGTCTCCTGGCCTCGGTGTTTATCTGTAACCTCTGGTTTGGCCGTCTATAGTGCTTTACGCCATCTTTCTGCTGGCCGGGTTTACTCAAGGGGTCTCCGGTTTTGGTTCCGCGCTCATAGCCATGCCGCTGCTAACCACCTTTCTTACTGTCAAAACCGCGGTGCCGTTATGCGTTTTAAACAGTATTATTATCACCATCAGTCTGTCACTGCAACTCAGACGGCATATTGACTGGCGGAGGATTTTTCCGCTCCTTGCCGGTTGTCTGCCGGGGATTGTTTTCGGCCTTTTAGTCTTAAAGCACGTCCCGAATATTATTCTCCGGATCAGCCTTGGCCTGCTGGTTATCTTTTATGCCGCCTATAATTTATTTGGTTCCGCGAGAGGAAAAATCAAGAGGGAAAAGGCTGAATTATCCCGTAGGTGGGCCTATGTCGCCGGCTTTTGCACCGGAGGAATCAGCGCCTCCCTCGGCGCCGGCGGCCCACCCACCATCATTTATGTCACCATGACCAGGTGGACAGATGATGAAATAAAAGCGGCCCTCTCCATCTTCTTTTTAATAACCAGTATCTTCACCGCCCTGGGTCAGGCTGCCGGCGGCCTGACCACCCCGCTGATAATGCATGATTTCATCCGGAGCGCCCCCTTTACTCTCCTTGGAGTCTGGGCCGGTGTGCAACTTTATAACCGTATCAACCGCCAAATCTATATAAAAATAATGTTCTGGCTCTTGCTGATAATGGGATGGGTTATGTTAGTGTAAAGCGCTCCATGAAGGCGCACATGGCGACGTCCCTGAAAGACTTACAATTATTGGGGAATATATGATGCTATCGTAAAAAGTCGAAATATCTAAATCTGCCCCTAATTATTTCAAGGGGTTACCTATGGTAAAATTGCCAAATGTGGACTTTTTACCAGAGCATCATATATGAATTGGATACAACTCCCTAATCGGACACTACTGAAAAAAAATAGCGCTTTGAGTCTGAAATGGTGGATTTTTTAATAAAATATGTTATATAAATTTTGGCGTGGAGAGGTGACCGAGAGGCCGATGGTGCTCGCCTGCTAAGTGAGTGTGGGGGTTAAACTCCACCGAGAGTTCGAATCTCTCCCTCTCCGCCATTCTTTTTTTGTATTTATATTCAACACATCTTCACTAATCCTCACTTATATACCCCTTCATCTGCTTGACAAAAAACAAGGGGTTATCGCAGTACTCTTTAAACAATCTTTCCTCTATATCCCGGTTAAAGGCATAAACCTCGGGTAATTTTCTGAACAGGTGAATTGAGTTGTCCCGGCTTCCAAGGGACAGATCAAGACCAAATCCCACCAGCCATTCATCCGCCGCCGGCAGACCTCTTATTACATGACTGGTCGCTATAAATTTGTTCACTCGCGGGCTTCGTTTCCGGTCTTTTTCAAGCATGAAGGCGGCGCTTAGTGAACGGGGCTGAAATCGGGGCAGATAATTATCCATCAACCAGACCATGGTGTCTCCGGCATCTATTAAATCATCAATAACCACCACATCGTATTGCTTGAGGTTATGCAGTTTCCGGCCTTTATTATCAATCAGCGGGGTTATGATTTTCCGGTCTCCAGACCTGGTACCGGAATAACTGACTACCTTTATCTCCGCTCTTTCATAGAATTTTTCCGTGTTTTTTGTATTTTTTGTATTGTCCAAAAAGGAGCAGACCAGGGAGCAAAACATTCTGGCCCCCTCCAGCACCTGGATAATTAAAGGGCGGGAAAAATCAGCGCTTATCTCAGCGGCCACCTGTTCCGCCTGCCGCTTAATTTTTTCGGCACTGATAATACCGCCGGAAAAGAGATGGAATTCCGCCCCGTCCTGAAAGACGATATTAGCAGGACAACCATTTTCCCCCTTCTCCCGCAACAGGGGAAAATTATCAGATATAATCCGCGGCATGAGGAAAGAGATTCATATCGGTATGGGGCAGGAAGAGAGAAGCCACGTAATTATCCTTAAACTCGGTAATTTCCGATAACTCAAAACTGGTCATTCTCCTTACCACCTCCACCACGTCTTTTCGGATATGGTTACTCAGCTCACTCATCTTAGCCCCCATCAGGGAACCATTACCCACATAGATAATCTTATGCGCTTCAATTTCCGGTAACAGACCAACCAGCATGGCACTGTCAAGATCAATATATGAACCAAAGGCCCCGGCCAGGATAATCTGTTCCAAATCGGCCATGGTCAAACCTATGTTTTCCACCAGGGTCTTTACCCCGGCAAAAATAGCGGCCTTGGCCCTGATAAAATTATTAATATCAACCTCATTGATGACAATATCATAGTCAACTCCAGCTTCCTGCTGCCAGACCAGGACATATTCACGGCCATTTTTGCCATCCCTGACCCTGGGAGAGTCTATATTATTAAATTTACCACTTTGATTTATAACCTTATGCCTGAACAGGGTGGAGATAATAATCAATAATCCGGAACCGCAGATACCAAGGGCCGGTTTATTACCAATGGTTAAATTCATGGGCTCAAAATCGACCGGATTCAGACTGAAATCCTCAATCGCTCCCTGCGCGGCCCGCATTCCATGGGTTATACCGCCCCCCTCAAAGGCCGGGCCGGCTGAACAGGCGGCACAGACCAGCCACTCCCTGTTACCTATTACTATCTCGGCGTTTGTACCGATATCAATATAAAGGGTCAGCAGCTCTGTGCGGTACATACCGGAGCCCATAACCCCGGCCACAATATCACCGCCCACGTAACTGGAAATCGCCGGATAAACCAGGGCCACGGCATGATAGGGCATATTAAGGCCTAAATCAACGGCCTTAAAGGGGGGAAATAACGTACTCACCGGTACATAGGGCGCCCGGCGAATATTATCAGGTTCCATGCCTAAAAAGAGGTGAGTCATGGTAGTATTACCGGCAATGGTGATTGAATTTATCTCATCAAGATCAATCTCATCCTCAGTCAAACCGTAGGGCGGGGTCTTCTTCTTTAATAATGAGCTGATGATATCGTTAATGGTCTTTAAAACCTTGTCCTGCATCTCTTTAAGACCATTTTCTCTCTCAGCGTAAATTATTCTTGATATAACATCCTCGCCATAGGCTATCTGGGAATTATAACTGCCCTTTTCCGCCAGAATCTCACCACTGTTCAGATCAATCAGCTGGCCGTAAACCGTGGTGGTTCCTATATCAATGGCTATGCCAAAATTTCGATGACTCCTGCAGCCGGACTGAACATTTATGATTTTGTTTTTAAATTTGTTATTTACCGGCAATTCCAGAGTAACGGTAATTAAAAAATTCTTTTCTCTTATTACTCTTCTTATTTTTCTTAAAACCGAGAGATCAATACTTAAACCATGTTTATCATATTGATCTCTTAGACCATGAACAACCCGACCCACGTCACTTCTGTTGTCAGCCTTATCCGGCGGAGAGAGTTCCAAGCATAATTTTTCCACCGGAGGGGCAAAAATACCCTCTTTTTTGAGTGATTCTATATCAAAAACATGCTTGCCGGCCTGATGACGTTCCGGAATTTTGGTGGATAATACGCCGCCCTTCAGTCCTGATTCCACCGGAACCCTAATAACCACATCCTCTTTGACTGTAGCAAGACAGGCCTGTCGATAACCGGCATTATAGTCCTCCGGACTTAATTTTTCGCTTTTTCCCCCCTCTAATTCGCCTTCATCAATTATAACTCTGCACTTTCCACAGAGTCCCGCCCCGCCGCAGGAAGCGTTAATATGAACCCCGGCCCGGCGGGCCACCTTTATTAAAGACTCTCCGGCTTCAGCTTCTATCTTCCGGCCATAGGGTAAAAAAGTTATGGTATATTTTTTATTCATAGTAATTTGGCAGTTATTTTAGACAGTTATCCTGGGAACCAATAATAATACAGGTGATTACTCTTTAAATCTCAGGGCGTGAATAGTGGATATTATCCAACAGCTGATAAAAATAAACGGCGCTATATTACCAATAATGCCATTGGGGATATGAGCGGCTGTTTTGATTATTTCGGGCATGGTTATATGCTGTCCCTGGGCAATAAGCGGCTTCATCTGCCGCATTACCAGCATTGCCTTGTGGATAACGGCGTAAGTTATACCGGCGAGGCCGATAACAGAGCCGGATATAAAGATAATACCGGCTTTGTTTCTTCCCTGAATAATCTGCCCCAGACCAGGAAATACAAGTCCGGAAAGCAAGGCCCCTTTAATTGAATTTTTCATTTATTCTCCTGTTAATCACCTTCATTATTGTGTCATGAAAAAGAGGTCTGAATTCTCTTATATTGTTATTATTACGATCCGGGCATACCCGGTTGGTCAACAGCACTATTGACACCCCTTTTTCAAGATCCACCCAGAAGGAGGTGCCGGTAAAGCCAAGATGACCAAAACTATAGTTTGAAAAATATTTACCACTGCTCGATTTTTCGGGATCCGGCGTATCAAAACCTAAGGCAAAAGAGCCCCTGTTACTATCTTTTTTTACAAATTTTTGTAAATCATTTCTGTCTATAAGAGAAGATTTTATTTTACCGTTTATAATATCAATAAAATAATTAATAATCCCCGTTACCCCGTAAATATTACCAAATAACCCGGCATGCCCTCCCACCTTGAACGCCCAGGCGTTATCATCATCCACCTCTCCCCTTAACAGCTTATGACGCCAGGGGCATTGTTCCGTGGGGGCGTAAATGACATCTTTTTTATTTGGGTCAAAAAATAATAAATTATTGAGTGCAAGTGGTTTATATATAAATTTACTTACATATTCTTCTAATCTCATACCACTCTTTACCGCCACTATTTCACCAATAATCATAAAACCAAGATCACTGTATATCTGTTTAGTTCCAGGCTGATATACCAGTTTTTCATGGAGTATTTTATCAATAATATATTGTTTTCCCTGATTATTATTTTCCCGATAATAAGGCCGGTGAGCCGGTAATCCGGAACCATGATTTAACAACTGCCTTAAAGTTATACTTC
>DRPV01000316.1 GCA_011330685.1 Desulfobacterales bacterium | reverse complement strand
CCTCTTTTAATTCCTTGAAGCCAATGGCATATTTGGCGATATATTCATGGTCATACCAGTTCTCTTTGATGACGATATTAATCCAAGCCAGGATTAGGGCAATGTCTGTGCCTGGTTTAATGGGCAGCCACATGGATGATTTGGTGGCGGCGGTGGAATAACGGGGATCAACGACGATTAATTTAGTGCCGTTGCCAAGACCATCGACAAAATCTTGAATATGGGAGTTGTGCATATTCTCCCCAAGATGGGAGCCGAAGAGGGCCATGACCCGGCTGTTAGCCATATCGTAACGCTCTGCGGTGGAGGCCGGGCCCTGGCCGAAGGTCAGGGTAAAGGCTACCTCGCGGGCACCAAGACATTGGGCATAAGAAGGATGACTGTGGTTGGGAGAACCCCAGGCCTCCATGAAATCTCCCATATAGGCCCCGCCGCTGCCATGGGCGAAGAGGGCTACTGATTCCGGGCCGTATTTCTTTCTGATTTTGGTGAGCTTTTCGGCAATATAACTGTAGGCTTCGTTCCAGCTCGCCTTGCGGTATTTGCCGTCTCCACGTTCACCGGTGCGAATGAGAGGGGTTTTGAGACGATCCTTGTCGTAGAGCAGGCCCATGCCGGACTGGCCTTTGGCGCATAAACGGCCGCGGCTCTGCGGGTGCAGAGGGTTGCCGTCCAGCTTGACCAGCCTGTCGCCTTCAACCTTGGCGATAAGGCCGCAACGCCAGAAACACATCTCACAGAAAGAGGGGACGTATCTGATGTCTTTTTTGATAACGGCCTTGGCGCCGGCCCTGACAAAGGGACTTTCCGCCAATACCGCTCCACCGGCCGTTAAGGCCGCGCATTTTAAAAAATTTCTTCTGCTGATAGCCATAGACTCACCTTTTACCTGACATTAACTGATTACTGTGGTTCGAATTGTTTTATTCTAAAGATATAGAAAGTAATAATTCAGAGCCGTTAAATTAATACCTATAAAAAAGGTTTTTCTTTTACTGTATATTTATTTAATTATCAATAATAAAATGTATAAATAGTAGTATTACTACATTGTAGTAACAACTTTTGTTTACTTTTTTTGTGTTTTGTGAAGTAACTGCTTTATGGTTGTTTTATGTCTCGGTGGAAAGTTATATTGACAGTAAAATGTGACATGAGGTACTGCAATGTTGCATAAGAAGAATGGTGTTTTGTTAAAATACCGATGAATTTTTCATGTAGGTACTTTACGCACAGCAGGGCGTCTCCTAAATGTTTATACCTCGGTGGGGCTTACCAATGTTGGTTTTGATGAACAATTCTACGTTGTAAAATATTTTTTATGAAGGAACAGCATATGACGGCCGATAATACTGGTGCATATCCAACCTTTACCTGGTAGTATGAATCATATGGATGAAAACATGCATATGGCGAAGGTAGCGCGGGAGGGAAAACGGCTTCTTTCTTCATCCTCTTTTGCAATGTAACCGCTGGCTTTAGAAGATAAACTTCACAGGTGTTTGAGTCGTATGCGGGGAAACTCGCCCCTGCGATTCTTGGTAGGGACGGGAGTCGAAAGACTCCTGACCTGTTCGGTGTTTTAAGGATAAAATATATGGAGGAAAAATATGGAGTGGCAAGACAACTACAACGTAGGGATTACATCCATCGACAAGCAACACCAAAAATTATTCCATATGATCAACAAATTAGAAAAATCTATGAATTCCGATACAGTTTGTCATACAATGGGTGAGATCCTAAAAGATTTGGTCGATTATGTTAAGTTTCATTTTGAGGATGAAGAAAAGATAATGTCTCGTATTGGTTATCCTGAGCTCGAACAACAAAAAACTAAACACAAAGAACTGATTGATCGTGTTGTGAACATTCTACAAGATTTAAAACATGGGGAGAATGTAGAAAGTGTAGATTTGTATGTTTTTTTGAAAAATTGGTTTGTAGGTCACATTTTGGAGGAAGACAAAAAAATTGGAGATTATTTTTTTCAATAACATTTTGTAATGAGTAATAAGGTCAATATAAAATGCATTTCGTATAATCATTTTTTTTGACATAGAGCTGATTATGACCATATTCTTTACTATCAACCAATAATGTCCGGTTAAGAACCGGCACTCAGTTCAATAAGCTTACCCAAAAGGAGATTTACCATGCACCTGAGATCTATCACCATTGTCGCCGTTTTTCTCTGCCTTACCGCCTTGGGTTCAGCCCGGGCCGGAATGAACATGGACATGAAGATGGGCGGTAAACAGATTATGCTGCCCATGACCGAGGTGAGCGGAGTCCGCGCCATGGCCCATATTAAAGACATTAAAGCGGCCATGGCCAAAATGGGCATGACTGCCACTCATCATTTCATGGTCATGTTTACTGACCTGAAATCAGGAGAACAACTGACAGACGGCATGGCCGCGGTTAAAATCACCAATCCGGCCGGGAAAACCAGCCGCCCGGTTATGCTCATGGCCATGCGCGGTATCTTTGGCTCTGATATTACCATGAATAAACCTGGCATTTACAAACTGAGCGTGGGTACCAGGCTGAACGACGGCCAAAAGCGGGTATTTCATTTCAGCTATACCGTCAGATAAAAAGCCGGATTATGAATGTTAGGCGGGCCGCCCCCCTCAAGACAATTCTGAGCTTCATGGGGCCGGGGTTTCTGATCACCGTGGGCTTTATCGACCCCGGCAACTGGGCCACCAATATTGAGGGCGGTTCCCGCTTCGGCTATGATCTACTCTGGGTCATTACGATGAGTACCCTGATGCTCATCGTAATCCAGCATATGACGGCCAAAGTCGGTATTGCCACCGGCAAATCCCTGGCCGTTAATATCCGGGAGCACTTTCCGGCCCCCATCGCGGCCTTCATCGGGCTCACCATTATTCTGGCCTGTGTCGCCACCGATGTGGCTGAACTTCTCGGCGGGGCCATCGGCTTTAACCTCCTCCTGGGCTTTCCCCTCTGGTTAGGGGCGCTGGTTACCGTATTCCTGGAAATATTTCTGATTATCAGCCAGCGTTATCACCGCTTAGAGACCATGATCATGGCCTTTTTAGGCATTATCAGTCTCTGCTATGTTATCGAGATATTCATTGTGCGGCCGGACTGGCAGACCCTGGCTCCAGCCCTGATTATCCCCCGCCTGAATCACGACAGCATCTACGTGGCAATGGCTATCTTAGGGGCGGTGGTCATGCCCCATAACATATTCCTTCACTCCAATGTTATTCACAGCCGCGACTGGGGCGAGTCGGAAGCCGAAAAGGCCAGGATGTTACGCCTTGAAAAGTTGGATACCACCGTTGCCATGCTGGCGGGCTGGATAGTTAATTCAGCCATGATTATCGTGGCGGCGGCCGTTTTCTCCCGCCATAATATAGCAGTCAGCAGTATTGAACAGGCGGCCGCCACCCTGCGGCCCCTGGCCGGCCCCCTGGCGGCTCTGCTCTTTGCCGTGGCCCTGGTCTTTGCCGGAGTGGGTTCCTCCATCACCTCATCCATGGCCGAGGTCAATGTCATTACCGGCTTTTCAGGGCAGCCGGAAGACCCGCGTACCATGCTCTACCGGATAGCGGTCTTTATCACCGCCATTCCCTCCTTCTTGATTATCGCCCTGAACCTGAACACCTTTCGTGTCCTCCTCTTCAGTCAGGTGGTATTGAGCCTGCAACTGCCCTTTACCTTGATTCCACTGCTGATTATCTGCCGCAACCGGCAGCGCATGGGACGTTTCCGCAGCGGCAGTCTGGAGTTTACAGCCGCCTTTATCATTACCACTATCGTGATTGCCCTTAACCTCTACCTGCTCCACAGCAGCTTTTGAGGGAGGCCCATTATATGCAAATATACAAAAAGATTTTAGTGGCCATGGACTGCTCAAAGGTCGATGAGGCTATTGTCGGCCATATCTCCCTTGTCGCCCGCCAGAACCAGGCCGAGGTTTATCTTCTTCATGTGCTGCACGCCCACAGCCTTGACCAGAAACGTGTCCTGCGCCACCGGGCTGAAGAGAGCCTGCGGAACCATAAAGAATGTCTGCAGGCTCAAGGGATTAAGGCCTTCACCCTGCTTAAAACTGGTGAGCCGGAGGAAGAAATACTGGCGGAAATCGCGACAGGCGATTATGATTTGGCAGCCATGGCCACCCACGGCCATGGCTTTTTCGGCGATCTGCTCTTTGGCAGTGTTTCCGATACCCTGAAACACCATATTAATATTCCCCTCCTGCTGCTCAGGGGGGAACAGGATAAATGATGAGCCGCTATGCCCAATATACTGATTATAGATGATGAATTAAGTATGCGGGAGTTTCTTAAAGTCCTGCTGGAAAAGGAGGGCTATCGTGCCGACACGGCGGCCAACGCCCAGGATGCCCTTGCCGCCGTAGAGGGGCGGGACTATGACCTTATTATCTCCGACATCAAGATGCCGGAGATAAGCGGTATTGAATTCTTAGAGCAGATCAGAAGTGCCGGACTCACAATACCGGTGATCCTGATTACCGCCTACGCCTCACCGGAAGACGCGGTGGCCGCCATGAAGGGCGGGGCCTATGACTATATCACCAAGCCCTTTAATGTGGCGGAGATCAAGGAAATTGTCCACTCCGCCTTATTGACGGCCCGCAATACAGCCGCTCAACCCGCCGGGGAGACCTTTCAGGGAATCATCGCCCAAAGCCCGGAGATGCTGAAGATATTCGATCTTATCAGGCGCATCTCCCCCACCCACGCCAATGTGCTTATTCAGGGAGAATCCGGCACCGGCAAGGAACTGGTGGCCCACGCCGTTCATAATCTCAGCAAGGCCGCCGACCATGCCTTTGTGCCTATCATTTGCAATGCCATTCCGGAAAATCTCTTTGAGAGCGAGGTGTTCGGTCATGTCAAAGGTTCCTTTACCGGGGCTGTCGGCAACAAGCAGGGCCTCTTTGCCGAGGCCGACGGGGGCAGCGTCTTCTTGGATGAAGTAGGTGAATTAAGCCCCCTGGTGCAGACCAAGCTCCTGCGGGTGATTCAGGAACGTGAATTCAAACCCGTGGGCGGCTCGCATAATATTAAGGTCAATATCCGCGTTATAACCGCCACCAACCGTAATTTGGAACAGGAGGTCATTGCCGGACGTTTCCGGGAAGACCTCTTCTACCGTCTGTCCGTGGTTCCCATCCGCGTCCCGCCTCTCCGGGAAAGGAAAGGTGATGTCCCTCTGCTGGTTGACTATTTCCTGAAAAAATATTCGCGGCTCTTTGCCAAGGAGATCTCCGCCCTCTCCTCCTATTCCATGGAAGTTTTGATGAATTATGACTTCCCCGGCAACGTCCGGGAGTTGGAGAACATTATTGAACGCGGGGTAGCCATGGAGAGCTCCAATATAATCCTGCCGGAGAGCCTCTCCATCGCCAGCCACAGACAGGCGGCACAAAGCCGGCAGGGGTCGGCATCCGCCGATGATGACTTCGCCCTGGGCCTGGAGCAGGCGGTTGAAAACTTAGAGAGACGCCTGTTGCGCAAGGCGATGGAGCAGGCCGGAGGCTCAAAAATGAAGGCGGCCGAACTTTTGAAGATCAGTTTCCGCTCCCTGCGTTATAAAATAAAGAAATACGGCATCAGTAATGAAAAGCGCTGATTTATCCCCGGCCGCCGCCCTCCTGCGCCGCCAGCTCAAATGGCTTCTTCTGCTGCGGGTCACTACCCTGAGTCTGCTGCTCGGGGTCATCGCCCTCTTGCAGATCAGTCTCACCAATCTGGTTATCGCCCCTTTGCCGCATATCCTGATCTTTATCTCGGCAGTCTACATCTTCAGTATCATCTCCAGCCTGCTTCTCAACCATTGCCGGGACTACCGCCTGTTCGCCCTCCTGCAGATCACCATGGACTCGATTATGATCGGGACAATAGTATATTTTTCCGGCGGCAGTCACTCCATATTCACCTTCCTCTATTTTTTCCCGGTTATCAGCGCCGGCATGCTGCTTTTTAAGAGCGGCGGGCTGCTCATTGCCACCTTTAATCTTATAAATTACACCCTGGTTCTTAGCGCTGAATATTCCAGCCCCGGTAAGCTCCTGCCCCACAGCCTTCATATGTTCAGCCGTCTGCCCGATTTATTCTGGCAGAACATCACCATTTATGGCCTCTCCTTCTATATTGTCGCCATCCTCAGCTCGTTTCTGGCCCAGAGACAGCGCCATACCGAGGATATTCTCAAGCAGACCTCACAGAATTTTGACCGCATAACCCTGCTCTATAAGCAGATTTTCGCCGATATATCTTCGGGAATCATTACCGTGGATAATCTCGGTATAATTACCTCCTTTAATCCGGCTGCCGCCCAGATAACCGGCTATCAGCCCATGGAAATCATCGGCCGCCCCATCAGCCGGCTGGCCGATTTCCCCCTCACCGGCGGTCACGAGGAAAGACCGGTAATTGACATTATGCGCCGGGACAGACAAAAAATACCGGTGGGTTATTCATGGGCCAGGCTCAATATGCCCGAGGGCTGCGATGACTGCCGGGTATATACCTTACAGGACCTGAGCCGTATCAGGGAGATGGAGAACAAGATAAAACAGAGTGAAAAGATGGCGGCCATCGGCGAAATCGCGGCCGGGATTGCCCATGAGTTCCGTAATCCTCTCGCCGCTATTTCCGGCGCCGCCCAGGTTCTGGAACAGGATGCCAATACTGAGTCCGGCAACCGGACTCTCCTTAAAATAGTCCTGCGCGAAAGCCAGCGTTTAGAAAGCAAGATCAGTAATTTTCTGCAATTTTCCAAACCGGCGCGGCCGGAGCCGCAATGGCTGTCTTTGAGCGGAGAGATAGCGGAAAGCCAGGAGATTTTAGGGCGGGGCGGTCGTTTACCGGCTACCTGCCACTTAGAGACCGAAATCCCCGCCAATCTGGAATGCTGGGCAGACCCATATCAATTCCGCCAGGTACTGATCAACCTCATCCACAACGCCTGCCTCGCCCTCGACGAGGAGGAGGGTATTATCACCATCCGGGCCGCTGAAACCGAGGGCCGGGATGGAAAGACCGTAACCGAAATTATGGTAAGCGACACAGGATGCGGCATGGATGAAAGAACGGTAAAGCAGATTTTCACCCCCTTCTTCACCACGAGAGAGGCCGGAACCGGGCTGGGACTGGCAATCGTCCGGCAGATTGTCGAGGGTCATGGCGGTCGGATAACGGTGAGCGCCAAAGCGGGCCAAGGCTCCACCTTCAGTATTGAAATGCCGCTGCCCTCCTGAATGTTTCCCTGCCTTACCCACTTCGGCCTTAACCTAATCGCTACCAAGTAGTATCCGTTTAATTTCTTCCCCCCTCTGTCCTGTAAATTTATTAATAGTTCCTGCTTTTCTTTGACAGGATTGACAGGATGTTTTCTTTGTTTTTTATCCAGTTGATCCTGTTAATCCCGTCTAATAATCTGTTGTACAACAGATTGAAGGGAGCCAAGGGATTCAATCAATCTTTACTGTTACTCTTAAAATAGAGATCGCCCCCGCCGGTTGCAGGGGTGAATAGTTACATTTAATCTAATAAAGATTCCCATGAACAACCGATGGCTTGTTGAATCCTTTTCGCGGTGGTAATCAAAATATTAGTTTGCCCCGCTTCAATCTTTTGAATGGTTCTCACATTTAAACAGGCAAGTTCTGCGAGCTTTTCCTGGGTCATATTGCGTGAGGTTCTTTGGCAGCGCAAATTTACACCAAAGCACTTTAATTCTTTTTGTATGTGACTTTTTTCCATAACGCCGCATTATGCCGTAAAAACACTATTGACAACACGGCACAGTAGGGCGTAAAATGACAATATTGAATCAACTCTCAGGCTTAAAAAAGATCTGGTTCAAATCACAATAACACTATGGGGAAGATTTATGATTCACCCCCCTCAGCTTAAGGATAAAAGGCTAATACAGTATGATTTTCCATTTGCTCTTGGGGTTGTTTTTTCTAATTTGACGAATTTTACCTCTCAGATTTTCCGTCAAAACAGCAAAGTCACCAAAATAAACACTATTTTTATCAATTCCATGCATAGGGCATAAGAGTTGCTGTTCAAGCCGAAGAAACAAGACATCAATGGCATGTTTTGTGGGATTAAACGAGGTGCTTTTTATGATTAGAAAGTCAATTCTTGTAGTGGATGATGAAGAAATGTTGGTGGAACTTGGCAAGAAAATTCTTGAGAAACAAGGACATGAAGTCACCATGTTTACCTATAGTATTGATGCACTTAAAGTATTTTGCAAAACCCCATATAAATTTGACATGGTCATTACGGATTTTAATATGCCACATATGAATGGGGGGCAACTATCTAAAAAAATTAAGGAAATTCGTAATAATATTCCTGTAATTTTGGTCACAGGTTGTCAAGATATCACAGAAAATAATCTCACTGAATGGGGTATTGATGCGTTGATTGATAAGCCCTACCACCTGGAAGAGATAATTGACCTCGTACAGCATTTATTAACACCAAATAACACAAAAGTTCTCTAATTTTTACTTGATGCAAATCTATACCGCCTTAAAATTTTTCCTGATTCTTTTGTTGGAGCAGACCGTCGCCGTTACCGCCAACCGATAATCGTCAATACTAAATAAGCCGTCAGCCATATCAGAGTCAAAATAGCTGCCGGGCGTCGGTAACGAGCCCCTGGACGCAGCAAAAGGAGTAAAACCACCAACAGCGCCGGCCAGACCACTCCCGCCAGCAGGGGCGGTATATGGCGCAGCATCTCCTGCATACCGACAAAAAACCAGGGCCCGGTGATATGAAATACCCCGAGTTTCGCCGCGTCCATGGGGGCGGGGATAAGCGCCGCCCAGACGGCAAGCCCAAGAATAAGCCAGGGGAACTGGCGCCAGCCCACCACATAACGTCTGATATGGGGCCAGGTAAGAACCATAAATATCAGGCCCAGGCCAATGAGATGGTTGGCGTAAACCCGCCGCATACCGTCGGCGGAGATATCAAAGAGAAAGGCGTTTAAGGAATGTCCCAGAATGGGAATTGATAAAATTATGTTTTCGGCTATCCGCCCGGCCGAGGAACCGGTGGCATCGGCTCGCAGAATATAACCGCTGAACAGCAGGAGGACGACCACCAGCATGGCAAACACCAGGCGGGGCCAGTTTAACAGGGAGGCCGAGGGGGGATTTTTCAGAAACATTGTCAGAAAATGGGCCACCAGCAACAACAGAAAAAGCTGACTGGAATAAAAATGCAGGGAACGCCAGAAAGTGCCAAAGGGCACCAAGGTGTCTATCACTGAGACAGAATAATAGGGGTGGGACGCATCATACTGCAGAGCCAGCACCAGGCCGGAAAACAGCGAAACATAGAGAGCCGCTATGCTCCTCGCTCCCCATTTAATATCCAAGAACCGCATAACCTTTAAATAATCACCATATAGCCCGGCTTATTAGCGGTTTTATTGACCTTATAACGGGGCAGATCAAGCTTGGCCGGTCCGGCCAGTCTCTTACCGGCCTTGGAGAAGATACTATGATGGCAAGGACAAATTAATTCTCGTTTCGTTTCGTTATAGGCCAGCTTGCAGCCGAGATGGGTACAGGTGCGGGACACGGCCCAGACCTTTTTGGCATTGGCAAAGACAACAAAATCAGCCCCGATATAAAATCCACCCGGCGGAATATCCGTTTCCACCCGAACCTTACGCGGTTTTTTAGGGATGGCGAAATTCACAAAACGCAAAAGAGGGTAAAAAATTCCCAGAAGGGCGAGATACCAAAGACTCTTACCGCTGCCGCCTAACAACCGCCGCCGATTCAGATCCGGATTTTTCCGCTTTTTCTGTTTTTTTTGTTTAATGTTCCTAAGCATTTTCCTCATCCCGCGCGGTATAGGTGCCATAGGCTGTTCGGGGCTGAACCAGGCTGGGTATGGACAGTGGAATACCATTTTTAATAAAGCGGACAAAATTAACCCGCCCGCCCCGCACCCCGGAGAGTGGATCAGAAATACTTCTTGTCATCAGGGGGCTGTCCGCCACTCCGTGACCATAAGCGGCGGTGAGAAACGGTGACCAGCAGCCAAAGCCGTGGGCCATATAAAGGCAATCCGTCCGAATACCTGGAGTAACCTTTATTCGCACCGGCCGCATACTACGCAGACCGTCCTGGTTCTCCAAGAACAACCCCTGACCCTGGACAATGCCGAGCTGCCGGGCCAGGTAGTCATTAAGCCATAATTCATTTTCTTCCAGTTCATGTCGCAGCCAGCGATTATTTACCAGCCCCCTGGAATCCACCGGCGAACGGCCGGAAAGCAGGCGGACGAAGCCTTTGGGTGGCGGAGTAACCGCAGTAAATTCCAGTAGTTGTTCAATAGCTCCATGGGGTAGTTCATTCTTCAATCTAATCCTGACGGCTGAAGCCGCGGAGGCTGGTGCTGGAGCGGCCGCAATCAGAGGAGCCGCAAAGCCCCGCTCTCGCAGTTTATCCCAGCTTAAACCCATCTGCCGCAGATCGTTCGTCAGACGTTCCCTGACTGAGTCAAAGCCAAAACGCCGTCCTTGCCCCAGGCGGGAAGACATCTGTTTAACAATCCAATAAGGTTCTCGGGTCTCAAAACGTGGTTGCAACACCGCCTGGCGCAGGGCCGCGCGCCGTCTGTCAGGGCTGACAACAACCTCTGAACGTTCCAAAAAACCGGCCTCGGGCAGAATAATATCGGCGTAAAGGGCCGCCTCGCCGGGATAGATATCACAGCAGAAAATAAAATCGGTCTTCCGTAGAGCGTTAATAGTACGATAGGTATTGGTGTGGGCCTGCAGAGGATTTTGACCCCAGATACCGAGACAGCCAATCTTGCCCTGCTGGAGACGGTTAATAATCGTACTGTACAGACGATCCGTCTCTGGCAATCTGGGCGGCCGGAGATCATTTACAACCCTGGAGTCCGCACCTAACACCACATTAAGAACGGCCTTCAGGCGCAGACGCTGAACATCATTACCATACCAGGAATTATGGCGGCCGGGGTAGACAAACACCGCCGGGGCGGCGCTGCTCATAAGCTCAGCGCTGGCCTTGATATCAGCCGTCTGCAGATCGCAGACCGCGCTTAGCTCTTTAAGATCATAGCCCGCCAGTCTTTGCCGTAATCCCTCAAAGTCAAATGCTGCCTCCAACTCTCGATTATAGAGACCATTTTCAATAATATATTTAAGCCAGGCCAGGAGTAGAGCGTTGTCGCTGCCGGGCCGCAGCATCAGATGATAACGGGCCTTGGCGGCGGCAGAAGAGAAACGGGGATCAGCAACAATGAGATCAGCTCCCCGAGCCATGGCCCGGCTGAATTTCCGCATCACCGGTACCTCGACGTTCTCCCCGATATGTGAGCCTAAAAATACCAGGCAGGAGGCCTGTTCGAAGCTCATATCCAGGTGGCCGCCACGGCCGAAGCTGAGATCATCGGCCAAGTCCTGATTGGCCCGGCAATACTCCCAGGAGGCATCGTTTATCTGCCGACAGCCAAAATCAGCAAAGAGCTCCTTAATGAATGAAGCAGAAGATCCGCCCGCTAACAGGGCCAGGCGCTCAACGCCGCCAACCCGCAGTTCCCGGCTTATCTTGCCGCTGATGGTGTCAATGGCCTCGCCCCAGCTTATCCGCCGCCAGCGCCCCTCACCTCGCTCACCAACCCGCCGCAGGGGGTAGCGCAGAAGATCAGGGTCATGAACCAGAGCCGGAGCGGCCAGCCCCCGGGCGCATAGTCTGCCGTTCGTGGTAAGATCAGCGGCGTTGCCCTCCACCCGCAGTAAACGCCCGGCCTCAATAACAGCTTCTATGAGACAGCCGGCCCGGCACATACCGCAGACAGAATGCCGCCTCACTAATTGGCTGGTTCCGGCGGTACTCAGGGCCGACAGGGCTTTAAAGGGTGTGGAGCCGGCCATTGCCGCCGTCGGCCAGAGAGCGGCAGTAAGACCAAGTTTTAAAAATGAGCGGCGATTTAAGGCCATAACTTGTCGTATTTTCGTATTTTTTTGTTACCGTAAGAATTTTTCCCGCAGTCGTTCACAGACATGATCAGGCACCAGGCCGCTTATATCTCCGCCATGCCGGGCCGCGTCCTTTATAATGCTGGAACTGATATATATCCAGCGAAAGGCGGTCATCAGGAACACCGTTTCCACCTCTCTCTCCAGGCGGCGGTTCATCAGGGCCATCTGAAATTCATAATCAAAATCAGATACCGCCCGCAGCCCCCTGACAATGGCCTTAGCCCCTTTTCGATAGGCAAAATCCACCAGCAGGCCCTCCACAGCCTCAATCTCAATCCGCTCTTCTTCCCCAGGGTTGAGGGAATCCTTAATCATCCGCAGGCGCTCCTCTAAGCTGAAGAGCGGGGTCTTGGCTGGATTACGGGCTACGGCAACAATTACCCGGTCGAATATCTCCAGAGCCCGACGGATAATATCGAGATGCCCCATGGTAATGGGATCAAAGGTGCCGGGATATACCGCCACGGTATCCGTAGTCTCTTCGGCAATAAATGGCTCATAAGTCATAAGTTGTCCATAATAATTGATAATGCAAGTTTTTAATCAGAGATTGGCAGAGATTCGGCCTTTAAGCCTTGGCGATAAAACCAGAAACCAGTATCCCCGTAACGACGCTGGTCAAAGACGCGCAGTCCCGGCACTTCCTCAGGCAGCTCTTCGTCCTGGGATTCTTCGCAAACCACGAGGCCTGCCGGGGCGATTAAACCGGCCGCCGACAGTTCCGGCAACAGACGATGACATATCTGCTGCCGATAAGGTGGATCCATCAGCAATAGATTAAAAGGGCCGCCAAGCCCGGAGGATGACAAAAAAAAACGGCCCTTCAGAAGATCACGCCGTAAGACCCGCGTCCTCTCCGAAAAGCCGCATTGGGCGATATTCTTCTTGATAAGCCCCAGAGCCAGGGTGCTGCCATCAACAAAGACGGCCTCCCGCGCCCCCCGGCTCAGGGCCTCCAGGCCCAAGGCTCCAGTCCCGGCAAAGAGATCAAGAACCAGGGCTCCGCGTAGAACCTCCGGCCTCAGAATATTAAAGAGGGCCTCCCGGGCCCGGTCGCTGGTGGGCCGCAGTTTCAACCCTCCTTTGTGCCCCGGCCCCCAGAGCCTCATTCCCCTCCTGGCCCCGGCTATAATCCGCACCTTAAAGGTAATCAGCGGCCACAACCTCGGCAATCTGTACCGCGTTCAGGGCCGCCCCTTTCAGAATATTATCGGCCACGACCCACATATTAATGCCGTTGGCAATGGAATTGTCCTCTCTGATCCGGCCCACCATGGTCTCGAATTCACCAGCACAGTCCACGGCGAGGGGATAGACCATATTTTCAGGGTCATCCACCAGCCTGGCGCCGGGGGCCTGACGAATCAGCTCTTTAACCTCGGCAGCGCTTATCTTTTTTCTCGTCTCAATATTGATTGATTCCGAATGACCGTAAACCACCGGTACCCGCACGGCCGTCGGACTGACGGCAATATCATCGTCCTCAAATATCTTATGAGTCTCATTAACCATCTTCATCTCTTCTTTGGTATAACCATTCTCCAGAAAAGTATCAATATGGGGCAGACAGTTAAAGGCAATCTGATGGGGGTAAACGCTATGGGTAATCTCCTTACCGGCAGCCCAGTCCCGCATCTGGTTCTCCAGCTCGGCAATGGCCAGAGCCCCGGAGCCGGAAACCGCCTGATAGGTTGAAACAACTATGCGCTTAATCCCCACCTGGTCATAAATGGGTTTCAAGGCCACCATCATCTGAATGGTAGAACAATTGGGATTGGCTATAATTCCCCGTTTTTTATACTGAGCAATGGCCGGGGAATTAACCTCCGGCACCACGAGGGGAATCTCCGGATCCATACGGAAGGCGCTGGAGTTATCCACCACCACCGCCCCGGCAGCGGCCGCCGCCGGCGCGAACTCCAGGGAACGGGCGGCACCGGCCGAGAACAGGGCGATATCAATCCCGGCAAAGGAGTCCGAGGTCATCTCCCGCACGGTATATTCCCGGCCCTGAAATGATAATTTTTTACCCGCCGACCGGGAAGAGGCTAACAAACGCAATTCAGCAATGGGAAAATCTCGACGAGCCAGGGTTTGCAGCATGGCCCCGCCCACCGCTCCGGTGGCTCCGGCCACCGCAATGTTTAATTTTTTACTCACAGTCATATCCTTAATTCAATCTTAATAGAACATCCATGCCCGGTCACCAAGCGGCATGCCAATTAAAATCTTATTTGTTATTCTTTAAATACTGCAGACGATTCAGGCCGTTCAAATAGGCCTTGGCCGCTGCCGTTACTATATCAGGGTCAGCCCCCTTGCCCAGAACCACCGTGCCATTATCCTCTATGCGTACCATAACCTCACCCTGAGCGTCAGTGCCGCCGGTAATGGAACTCACCGCGAAATAGAGGAGCTTACTGCTGGTTCCGGTAAGCTGGGCTATGGCCCGGAAGGTGGCATCAATGGGGCCCACTCCGAGAGCGCAGCCCTTGGCCTCCCGGCCGTTCACCTTCATCAGCACCGAAGAGGTGGGCAGGGTCTTACTGCCGCTCATGGCACCAAGAGACAAGAGCTCATAACTCACCGGCACCCGCAGTACCTCGTCCATGAGAATAGCCTCAAGATCTTCATCGAACATCTCCTTCTTAACATCCGCCACCGCCTTGAAACGTTCGAATACCCGGGCCAGTTCATCATCATTCACGCTATAGCCCATGGCCTTGATTTTCTCATGCAGGGCATGTCGGCCGGAATGTTTACCAAGAACCAGATTATTCTGATTAAGCCCGATATCACAGGGGTTCATAATCTCATAGGTGGTTCGTTCTTTCAATACTCCGTCCTGATGAATACCGGACTCATGGGCAAAGGCGTTAGCCCCGACAATGGCCTTATTGGGCTGTACCTGCATACCGGTTATGGTACTTACCATCCGGCTGGTAACACTGATCTGCTCCGTTACCACCTCCGTGGCAGTATCCAGCAAATCGGCCCTGGTACGGAGAGCCATGACAATCTCTTCCATGGCCGTATTACCAGCCCGTTCACCGATACCGTTTATTGTACATTCAACCTGGCGGGCACCCGCCCGTACCGCGGCTAATGAATTAGCGGTGGCCAGGCCCAGATCATTGTGACAGTGGACACTCACCGTGGCCCGCTCAATACTGGGAATATGCTCCATGAGATAATGAATTTTGGCACCGAATTCATCGGGCATGGCATAACCCGTGGTATCCGGAAAATTAAGCGTCATCGCCCCGGCCTTGATAACCTCTTCAAATACCTCGCAGACAAAATCAAGATCGCTGCGTGAGGCGTCCTCGGCCGAAAACTCAACATTTGAGGTATATTGAGCCGCATGCCGTACCGAGGCCACTGCCAGTTCAAGTACCTGTTCCCGGCTCATCTTCAGCTTGTGGATCATATGAATCTCTGAAGTAGCTAAAAAGACATGGATACGAGGATTTTCGCCATTCTTCAAGGCCTCCCAGGCGGTATCAATGTCGCGCTCATGGCAGCGGGCCAGGCCAGCCACCTGAATTCCCCGCACATTATCAGCGATGTTCTTGACGCATTCAAAATCGCCCTTGGAGGCCACCGGAAAACCGGCCTCAATAATATCGACATTCATTTTCACAAACTGCTGGGCCAGACGGAACTTCTCCTGCATATTCATACTGGCGCCTGGTGACTGCTCACCGTCCCGCAGTGTGGTATCAAAAATAAATATTTTATCCATAACCTTACCTCAGCCCTAAATATCAAATGAAAAGGGCCTATTCCATGGCCGCTTTATATCCATACCTTTTACGGATTCAAGGGCGATGTTGTTTCTTTAAATGGGGAAATAGCCCAGCACCGTCTCACCGCCTCGAACCTTCTGACCGTTACGAACCTCTATTTGCACCTTATTGGGAAGATAGACATCCACCCGCGAGCCAAAACGGATAAGCCCGAAGCGCTGGCCGATTTTAAAGATATCACCCTTCTCCGCCCAGCAGACAATACGTCGGGCAATGAGACCCGCCATCTGCACAAAGGCAAACTTCCGGCCTTCATCACTCTCCATAATAACGGCGCAGGTTTCGTTCTCCAGGGTGGCCCGGTCGGAATTGGCGGAATAAAAACGGCCGGGGCGATATTGAATATCAAGCACCTTACCGGGAAAGGGTATCCGATTAACATGAACATTAAAGACGTTCATAAAAATACTGATTTTATAGACGTGTTCATTGGTAAATTTATCATCAAAAATCTCCTCAATGGCAATTACCTTACCATCGGCGGGTGAAACAACGGCATCGGCGGCGGTGGGAGCCACCCTGACTGGATCACGGAAAAAATACAGCACAAAAACAGTCACGGCAAGAGAGATTAGAGAGACCATATCATAGTCCAGCAGAGCCACGACTATAGTTATCAGGGCTGCCAGGCCGATAAAGGGATAGCCTTCCAGTGCTACCGGGATTTTAACTTTTTTCATAATATCTACCCATTACAATAAATAAAAGCACTACTTTGACAAGTAGTGCTTTAGATGAAAACAAGAGACAGTATAGTTATCGCCCGCGGCGATTGGAACTGCGGACTATCGACCCTCCGTATTCTGTTTTCATTGTTCGAAATATATGTCAGCCGAATCTGCGTTAGCGCTGCCTGTTGTACCCCTGAAACGCTTACAGTCAGGGGAGATGAAAAGTTGGGTGTAGCTAATTGATCGCTTACATGGGCAAAGCAGAGCAGTAGTTAGGGCGATATTATTTGACGACCCGCCAAGCTTACTTATTTATGCCCCCTGGTCATGGCCACGGCCCCGGTGCGGACAATTTCCTGAATACCAATGGGCCGCAGAATATCAATAATGGCCTGCACCTTACTGACACTTCCCGTCACCTCAATAGAATAACTTTTGGGGCAGACATCAACCACCTTGCCCCGAAATATATCAATGGTTCGCAAAACCTCGGCGCGGGTGGATGACTCCGCCTTCACCCGAATAAGGGCCATCTCCCGTTCCACATACTCATGTTCACTCATATCCGTTACCTTGATAACATCAATGAGTTTATGGAGCTGCTTGGTGATCTGCTCTACAATGGCCTCATCACCGGTGGTAACCAAGGTCAGACAGGAGACCTCTTTTTCGATGGTGGGGGCTACTGAGAGGCTTTCAATATTGAAGCCACGACCGCTGAACAAGCCAGTTACCCGTGACAGGACACCAGGCTTATTTTGCAATAATACCGATAACGTATGTCGCCGCATTGTCATATCCTATTCGTTGTTAATGTTCGCCTTGATCCGGCGAACATTTTCTATAATAAATTATCCGTTAATTAATCAACTGTTAAACCAACAGCATCTCGGTAGTCGCCTTACCGGCAGGCACCATGGGGTAGACTCCCTCTTCCCGCTTAATAACAAAATCCATAATAACGGTGTTGTCGGTAGCGAGGGCCTCCTTGATTACCGGCTCGACCTCATCCGGTTTGGTGGCCCGCAGACCGACGGCACCGTAAGCCTCGGCCAGTTTGACAAAATCAGGCTCCACATCAAGCACCGTGGCGGAATATTGCTTATTATAAAAAAGCTCCTGCCATTGGCGAACCATGCCGAGATAATTATTATTCAAAATAGCCACCTTTACCGGGCAGTGATACTGCTGGGCCGTGGCCAGTTCCTGAATATTCATCTGGATACTGCCGTCACCAGCCACATCGATAACGGTGCGGTCAGGGGCGGCCATCTGGGCGCCGATAGCCGCCGGCAGCCCATAACCCATGACTCCGAGGCCGCCTGAGGTCAGAAAATTATTGGGCTTATTAAAATGATAAAACTGGGCGGCCCACATCTGGTTCTGGCCGACCTCGGTACTGATAATAGCATCACCGTTAGTCAATTCATGCAGCTTCTGAACCACGAACTGAGGCTTGATGATATCGGTTTCCTCTACATAGCCCAAGGGGTGTTTGGCTTTCCAGTCCTTAATCTGATTCAACCACGGCTCATGCGTTGCCGACTCCTTGGCCATATCGATGGAGGAGGTAGTTTTAAACCAATTATTCATGGCGGCCAGGGCGTATTTACAATCGGCCACAATGGGAATATCGACCTGAACATTTTTGCTGATGGAAGATGGATCAATATCAATATGAATAATCTTGGCATGGGGAGCAAAGTCAGAAAGCTTACCGGTTACCCGGTCATCAAAACGAGCCCCCACCGCAATCAGCATATCACAGTCAGCCACCGCCATATTCGCAAAATAGGTGCCATGCATACCCAGCATGCCCATGGACAGGGGATCCGTTCCGGGAAAGCCGCCCAGGCCCATGAGAGTCATGGTAACCGGGATATTAAGGTTATGGGCCAATTCCGTCAGCTCTTCGCTGGATTTAGAGGCGATAACTCCGCCGCCCACATATAGTACCGGCTTTTTGGCTTTTATAATAGCCTTACAGGCCTTCTCAATCTGGCCGGGATGCGGCTCATAGGTGGGCCGATAGGTTCGCATTTTCACCGGTTTCATTTCCGGGAAATTGATTTTACCCACCGCGACGTCCTTCGGCAGATCAATAAGAACGGGACCGGGACGGCCGGTTCTGGCGATATGGAAGGCCTCACGGATAGTTGGCACCAGGTCTTTAACATCCTTAACAAGATAATTATGTTTGGTACAGGGTCTGGTGATACCGACAATATCCACCTCCTGGAAGGCGTCATTACCGATAAGTCCGGTTGGAACCTGACCGGTAAAAACAACAAGGGGGATGGAATCAAGATAGGCCGAGGCAATACCGGTAACGGTATTAGTGGCACCGGGGCCGGAGGTGACCAGGGCCACGCCCACGTCGCCATTGACCCTGGCGTAAGCATCAGCGGCGTGTATTGCCGCCTGCTCATGCCTGACCAGAACATGGGTGATGTCCTGATCCTTCAATAATTCATCATAGATGTCAATAACCGCACCGCCGGGAAACCCGAAGATGCAGTTCACATTCTGTTCCTTCAGACACTTCATCAATGCCTGAGCGCCGGTGATTTTCATAAAATCCTTCCCTGCCTTATTTTGAATCAAAAAAGGCCGTTTATGGCCTTTCGCTATCTTTAAAGCCAATATAGCCGCCATGGCTAAGATGTCAACATTTTTGGATTTAAGGCCGCAATTTGATTGTTATACGTATTTTACCCTATGCAAAATATTATTTTTTTGTTAAATGTTGCCCACTAAATAGGTAGTTAACCGTTCATTGTGCCTCATTCCGCAAAGCAGAAAAGACCGTCAAAACCAAACGTCTTCAGCCATAACAGCTCTTGGTATCCGCGGTAAGCATCCCCAGATGCCATTCAATTAGTAACGGCCTTTTTGGATCAAGGCCCAAATCAGAAAGGAGAACAATAAAATGATCAAGAAGATTTCAGCGGCGGCCCTCACGGCCCTGTTAGCCCTGCCGGTTGGAGCCCTGGCTTCCCCGCACCGGGTGCAGGATTTAGAGAAGCAAATGGCCGAGATGAGCCGGATGTTTAACCAAAAAATGGCGGCCATGCAGCAGGAAATAGCGGCTCTGAAGCAGAAACAGGCCGTCCCGGTTTCAACGACTGCCGCTCCAGCCGCCCCGGCTGACTGGACTAAAAAGGTTAAGCTGAACGGAATGGTACGGCTCCGCGGTTACGATCTCCAGAATTTCTGGAATTTTGACAACAGCAAGGATAACGACCACTGGAATGTCTTTCGACTTAAAGGCAGTCTTAAGGCCACGATCCAGGCCACTAAAGACGTAACCACTGTTATTCAGCTTACCGACCAGACCTATGGAGAGGGGGTTGGAGTAGATACCCATAACGGTTATGAAGGTGACAACAGAGATAACAAAGTCTTTCTTGATAACGCCTATATCAATGTCCGCAATATGTTCAATCTGCCCGTGGATATGACCTTCGGCCGCCAGAATCTTATATATGGCAGCGGTTTTGTAATATTAGACGGTCAGTCACAATTCGCCTCCACCTCCATCTATTTTGACGGCGTCAAGCTGCGCTGGCACGCCACAGACAAGACCTTTCTTGATTTACTCTATATGAAAGATCAGGAGGGTAATCGTGATAATGCCTCCAATGATGATATTACCCTGTCCGGTGCCTATTTAACCAGTACCGGCTGCCCCTATATCGGCAAAAGCGAGTTCTATATTTTGAATCGTGATGACGAAGGGCTTGGCAAGAATATTTGGATGTACGGCCTGCGGCTCTCAGACAAGTTAAGCAATGGTTTTGACTACTCCATAGAGGCGGCTATTCAGCGGGGCGATGCCAATGACACCCAGGATCAAAAGGCCTGGGGTACCAAGCTGGATGCCGGTTATACCTTTCAGAAACTCGGCATGAGGCCCCGCATTTATCTTGGTTATGATTATCTGAGCGGAGATAAAGACCCCCAAAACACCACCACCGGGGATAACGAGGGTTGGGATGTTTTCTATGGCGGCTGGCCGCAGTTTGGCGATCTCCTGGCCTGGAAATATGTCCAGATTCCTTCGGGAAATGCTTTAGAAAACGTCTATGACTACAATCGCCAGAGTTCAACAACCGGTGAGGCAGTTTACTCCAATCTCCAGATCATGACCCTGGGAACCAGCGCTCATTTGCTGAAGGATCTCGCGGCCAATATCTCTTACTCCAAGCTTAAGTTTAATCATACCTACGCCGGAGTTTCCGATGATTTCGGTGATTACTATCAGGGCAAACTGAAATATCAGTACAATAAGAATTTAAGCTTTTCCATGTATGGTGCCCTTATTGCCCCCGGCGATGCCTTTAACGATACCCCTAAGAACAATGCTACTGAGGCCTACTGGGAGACCGAGTATAAATTCTGATGTTTGGAGTTGTCTCGTGTGAAGAGCCAAAAAAAGGCGGCCTCAAGAAGAGGGCCGCCTTTTTTTGGTCTGGTTTGTATGGACTTGAGTACATACCGCCCTGCGGGCGAGAATAAACGGCGGGCTTCACCATACATTTTCTTTGAACCGCAGAATATCGAACAAGGAATGTCGAAGTTCGAAGTTTTTAACTTCTGCGGTTCAATATTCCTTGTTCGATATTTAACGGCTGTAAGAGATTTCCTGTGAAGCAAACAATAAAAATTTTGATTTTCCGATACATCAAGGTATTTTGTCATTTCAAGGCCGGGGCGTACAGCATAGGCCCCTACGGCCGTGCCATGTCCTACGGCTGAGGTTTTTGTCCTGCGGTTGCCGTGCCGCGGCGCCAGAATTCCTCTACCGCCGCCATACCCTCGGCCCCCAGATCCTTTGAAAAATCATTGACATAAAGCCCTATGTGGGCAGCGATTACCTCCTCGGCCATCTCCTGAGCGTGTTCTTTGATATAGGGCTGGCGGCGGTCATGGGCAAAGGCCCAGGTTATACTTTCAGCAATGGCCCTTTCAATTGATCGAATGGTCTCCGGCCCCAGGCTGCGGCGGGCGGCAATACCGCCCAGGGGAATGGGGTGGCCGGTTTCTTCCTCCCACCAGGCCCCCAGATCACAAATCATCTCCAGACCAAAATCACGATATGTAAAACGACTTTCATGGATAATAACCCCGGCCGCTGTTTCACCACTTATGACGGCGGGCATAATCCGCTCAAAGGGCAGATAAACAAAATTGTCTAATTCAGGCCGGGCCATTCGTAGTAGAAGGGCGGCGGTGGTATAACGCCCAGGCAGGGCAACGGGATCATGACTGCTTATCCTGCGGCCAGCCCCGCCGGCTTTTTGAATCAGCAGCGGCCCGCAGCCCCGGCCCAAAGCGGCACCGGAGCGCAGGAGAGTGTATTCATCCCGAACATACATCAGGGCGTGAAATGACAGCTTTGTGATATCTAAACGCCCCTGCATGGCCCATTGGTTCAGGGTTTCAACATCGGTCAGAATCTCCGGCCGCAGGGTAAAGTCGGCCGGCGTTATCATGCCGTTCACCAGGGCGTTAAAAATAAAGGTGTCATTGGGGCAGGGTGAAAAACCAATGCTTAAATCAGTCATAAACCGCCCCCTGTTCCAGAATTGCCCGCAGGGCTTTCGCGCCCCGCCGGGCGGCTTCATCAAGCCGCCAGCGGCTGGTATCCCGGTCTTCAACCATATTACTCACTGCCCGCAGTTCGAGACAGGGAAGACCAAAGCTCTCACAGACACGGGCCGTTGCCGCGCCCTCCATATTTTCACAGATAACCTGACAGCGGCGGCGCAGGGCCGCGCCCCGTGCCGCCGTGCCGCTGACACTGTTCACCGTGGCAAAGGGCCCCTGCTTAAAGTTGATTGCCGCCCGCCGCAGGGCCGTCCCGGCCCATTCCAGAAAAGCTTTATTCATCTCCATATGGCTGTTAACCTCAATTCCGGCCAGAGGCTGGATATCATCGCCACAACATACCCCGAGGTCTGCGACAATCTCCACCTCGGCCAGGGCAATGTCAAGAATCCTTAAACCACTTTCGGGATAGGCTCCGGCCACTCCAACGTTAATCACCTTGATTACCGCCGTCCCCGGCCCGCCGGCCAGGAAATCAGCAAGAACCACAGCCGTCTCCAGAATACCCACCCCGGTTACAAGGGGCAGCCAGCCTCGGTAATCGGCCAGAGCCTGCCGCACGGGTTCCATCTCTAACTCGGTGGCGGTGGTTATAAGCAGCATTTATGCATCTCTCTTTCCTGCAATTAAAAAATACCTTTTCTCGTAACTATTCAGCAGTACCCCATCTTTGTCCATTTAGGCCTTTTCGAAT
>DRPV01000315.1 GCA_011330685.1 Desulfobacterales bacterium | reverse complement strand
GAGATAAGGTAGGGAAGGGCACGAGGTCTAAGGCCTCGTGCCCCTGGAGCTTTAAACCAGCTGCTTCATGATGGAGTCGCTTACCTCCTGGATTGACAGGGTGCCGTCAACCGAGATAACTTTGTAGTCTCCATGGTTCTTGAAAAAGTTTACGGCGGCCATGGTGCCGGTTTTGTCATCGTAATAGATGTCGTGGCGTTTGTCGATGGCGGCATCGTCCTGATCGTCGGGGCGGGTGCTTAACTCGCCGCCGCAGACCCGGCAGACGAGCTTGCCGTCTTTTTCCACCGGCTTAATGGCATCAAAGGCAATGTGGTTTGGATGGTTATTGTCATTAACGCACAGGCGGCGGCCGGTGATGCGTATCTTGGCTATGTCGCGGGCGAGGAGGATCTCAATAACATAATCGATATTTATATTTGCCTCTTTGAGAGCGGCGGCCAGGGTCTCGGCCTGCACCTTGTTGCGCGGGAAGCCGTCTAAAATCCAGCCGTTGGCGCAATCGCTTTCTTTTAAACGACTGAGGATCATGGGGATAGTAATATCGTCCGGAACCAGATCACCTTTGTCAATATAGGACTTAGCCTTTTTGCCAAGCTCGGTGCCTCCGCCGATATTTTTCCTGAAGATCGCCCCGGATTCAATATGAGGGCAATTGTTTTTTTTCTGGATAATGGCCCCCTGGGTGCCTTTGCCGCTGCCGTTGGGACCGAAAATTAAGATGTTCATACTTATTTCCTCCTGGTTAAATGTAGGTGTTAGGCTGGGGTGCTGAAAGAACCAGCCAAATTAATATAACAGCCATGTTGATGCTGGCCGGGCATAACGAAAGTTGAAAGTCGAGCGCAAGGCACAGGCCTTTACATACTTTCAGGTAAATCGTCAAAAACTATAAACCAAACTTTTGATATTGCCAACGAAATATCGGCATTGTACAACTTAGACAGGAGGGGCCGGTATCATACGGCCGGGGGGTGGGGAAAATTAAAAAATACGGTATCTATTCAGCTAAGGCACCGAATTGCCCTAAACTGTGAACTGTAACCGTTCAGATGTGCCCCAGGTTCGTTCGTTTTGGTCGCCGAGTCTGTACACCCTGTACGTGAGGTGGACAGGTAAGCGTAGACTCCGAAACGAACGAAGATGGGGGGCAGCTGAATGGTTACAAAATACGGGCGTGCGGCTCAGATATGGTTGCATACCCGCATGAATTCATTAAGCAGTTCAAGGCGGGCGGCAAGTTCCAGCTTAAAGTAAAAGGGGCTGAGCATTAATACCTTCAGGGCTTCGCGGCAGGTCATGATCTTGTTCTCCAGATTTTTTACTCTTCTGAAATATCCATCATTAGGGCCATGTTGTTTTTTACAGAGGCCCCAACTTGCTTATCGGCAGTTGGGCACTGAAAATTAAAATAAGAATTTTATTATGACTAAAATTACCCAGGGGGTAATGGCCTTTTTTCTGATTCTGCTCTTTGGCACATTGGGTTATATGACCATTGCCGGGGCCGGTTTTATGGATTCCCTTTATATGACGGTGATTACCATTACCACCGTGGGGTTTCATGAGGTTATGCCCTTGGGGACGGGGGGCAGAGTATTTACCATGCTCCTGATCCTGGTTGGGGTGGGCTTTGTATTTTATGTTTTCGGTAAATTTACCGAAACGATTGTTGAGGGCGGATTACATAAGGCATTGGGGAAAATTAATATGGATAAGAGGCTGGCAAAGGTAAAGGATCATTATGTTATCTGCGGCTATGGCCGTATCGGCAAAATTATCTGCCAGAGTTTTTATGAGGCGGGCCAGCTTTTTGTGATTATTGAAAATGATCCGGAAGAGATCTTAAATATAATCAAGCGCCGCTATCTCGTGGTGGAGGGTGAGGCATCTGATGATGAGACGCTGCTGAAAGCCGGAATCCGTCGGGCCAAGGGGCTGGTGTCCGTGGTCTCTTCTGATGCTGATAACGTCTATATAACCCTGTCCGCCAAGGAGATGAATCCTGATCTCCTGGTCTTGAGCCGGGCCAGCGGCCGGGAGGGAGCGGAGACCAAACTCCGCCGGGCTGGAGCCGATAAGGTGATATCTCCCTATGATATCGGCGGCCGTCATATGGCCAATATGATTTTACGCCCCATGGTGGATGCCTTTATTGACCTGACGGTACATGCCGATAATCTTGGCCTGCTCTTGGAGGAGATCAAGATTCCGGAATCCGCCCCCTTTATTAATCAGACTCTGGCTGATTCCGGGCTGCGCCGGGATTATGACATAATCGTCGTCGCGATCAAGCGCCATAAAGATGGGAAAATGTTGTTTAATCCTCAACACTTATCAGTTATTGAGGCCGAAGACGTTATTATTGTTCTTGGCGAGGTGGATAATATAAGGCGTCTCGAGAAAGATATGTGATTCCATAGCCTTGTGCCCCATGAGTGGTTACATTCATATTTATAGATATGCTCAAATAACAGGAAATTGTTCAGATGGATCTTAAACAATTGATAAAAACAGGGGCGGAGGTGGGAGATAATCTCCTGCTCAAGGTTTCCAAAAATGGTCTGGAGGCGGTTGTTGTCTCTAAAGATCCCAAGGTTCCCATAAATGCCGGCTCCCTGGACTGGAACGCTCTGCGCGATGAAATTAAGGATGAGGGGGTGGTTTTTGGCCTTCTAAGCCAGCCGCAGGTCAGGGCGGCCGGAGGGTATCTTGTAGCCATGGGGCGGGAGGCGGTGCCGGGGGTCAACGCCAAGGTAAAATATTATGTGAAACCAACGGTGGTGCGGGCTCCCAAGGTGGCTCAAAACAACAATAAAGTTGATTACCGGGAATTAGGTGCCATTGTTAATGTGCCTAAGGATAAGTTGCTGTTAGAGAAGATTCCGCCAACTGAGGGCTGTGCCGGTAAGACGGTTTGCGGCGAGGAAATTAACACTAAATCAGGTAAGGATATTACCATCAAGGTAGGCTCTGGTGTGCGGCTTAGCTCGGACGGCAGGCAGGCCTTCGCGGAGATTGAGGGTAAATATATGTTGGCCGACGGCAAGGCCTCGGTGATGACTGAACATACGGTGCAGGGTGATATTGACTTGAGCCAGGGCAATATAGCCTTTGTCGGCCAGCGGTTGAATATTAACGGAGCGGTGCAGCCGGGGTTTAAAATAAAATGTAAGGGCGATATATTTATTGCCAAGGGGGTACAAAATTCCGCTGTTATTACCGCCGGTGGTTCTCTGGAGATTAAGGGCGGTGTGGTGGGTGAGGCGGTGGTTATTAAGAGCTGGGGGGATGTCAGCATTGATTTTGTGGAAGGAGTTAACACTATCGAGGTCAAGGGCAGTCTGACCGTTACTGACTCTATTATTCAAGGCCGGGCAAGGGTGGGCGGTGACTTACGGGTTCTGGGCGGCAAGGGTGTTTTGATTGGCGGTCATTACACGGTGGGCGGCTCGGTCTATGCCAGGGAGCTGGGTTCCGATGGTGAGGTGGTGACGGAAATTAATGTGGGGATCAATCCGCGTCTGGCCGAAAAGGTGGAAAAGCTGGAACGGGACAAGGAAATATGGCCTGAAAAGATGACGGAGATCTTAAAGGCTACCACTGCCTTAAAGGAAATGCAGCGGGACGAGAAGGGAAATTTAATCCCGGAAAAGGTTGAACTTCTGCGGCAGTATAACGCCATGCTCCCCGAGGCCATGGAAAAGGTAAACCAGATTACCGAACGTGAGAATGAACTGGCGCTGGAGATGGATCAGGCCGCCAATGAGGCGGTATATGTCTATGGTATTCTATACCCCGGTACCAAGGTTACTATCGCTGGGGCAACCAGAATAATCAACACCACGGAGGAGAGTACGGTGGTGTATTTTAATAAGGACAAACAGCAGATTCATTGCCGGGCTATGACCCCGGAGGAAAAGGCGGCTCTTTAAAGGTAAGCGATCAATTAACCACACCCAACTTCATATAACCCCATAACTGTAAGCGTTTCAGGGGCGCCGCCATGTGCACGTTCCAAGCCCGTGATTATACATCGGTATATTGCGGGCTTGGAACGTGTGCAGGGTGGTGTTCATGGAGCGCTTACCTTTAAAGAGCCGCCTGCCTGATAATGGCGGCCATTTCCCGTACTGCCTCTGTCAGCCCTACAATAACGGCCCTTGCCATGACGGCATGGCCGATGCTCAACTCCTCAATGCTGTCCAAGGCGGCGATCCGGGCCGTGGTCTGATAATTAAGGCCGTGGCCGGCGTTGACCCTTAAGCCCTGATTATAGGCAAAGAGAGCGGCTTCCGCCGCCAAGTCAAATTCCCTGTTGCGCTCATCTTCATTCTCGGCATCACAATAACGGCCGGTGTGGATCTCAACGAAATCGGCTCCTGCCTCCAGGGCGGCCTGCACCTGGTTCTGATCCGGATCAATAAAGAGACTTACCGGGATATTATCTTGATGCATATCCTTGATGACCCGGCTGATTTTCTTGTGCTGGCCGGCCACGTCCAAGCCGCCCTCGGTGGTTAATTCCCGGCGTTTTTCCGGCACCAGAGTGACCATGTCCGGGTGAATATCCAGGGCGATGGCGATGATCTCCGGCGCGGCGCCCATCTCCATATTCAGTTTGGTCTTGACGGTCTGGCGTAATAATCTTATGTCTCTGTCCTGCATATGGCGGCGGTCTTCCCGGAGATGGGCCACAATACCGCAGGCGCCGGCCAGTTCACAGATACCGGCAGCTAATACGGGGTCTGGTTCATTAATTCCCCGCGCCTGGCGCAGGGTGGCTATATGGTCAACATTTATCGCTAAATGGGGCATTCGTCCCTCCTTCGTCCTTAGTTGTTGGTAAAGCTCCTCTTCCCGGCGGCGCATGAGGCGGGCCTCCGCCGTTGAACGTTCGTGATCCATCCCCAGGAGGTGAACCAGGCCGTGAATCAATAACTTTTGAAGCCGGGTATGGAGGCTTTGCCCATGTTCTCGTGCCTCCCGGGCCGCGGTGTCCACCGAGATAACAATATCACCCAGCATAAGGCCGTTGTCCGGCACCCCTTCCTGCTGGGGAAATGAGAGGACATTGGTGGCTTTGTCCCGCTTGCGGTATTGGCTGTTCAGTGCCCGGATGGCCGGGTCAGTAGTGAACACAACGCTTAACTCACTGCGTTCCTGGCCGCAGAGGCGCAAAAGACGGCGGCAGATTCCGGTGAGAGTCCTGGTTCGCAGCTTCCGGCCGCTGTCGTTACGCAGCAGAACGGCCATTATTTATTCTTTTCCCGCAATTCTTCATCAATCATTTTCTGAATATTATCGAAGCTTCGTTCCCGCACCAGGCGGCCGTCAATAAAGATGGTAGGGGTGCCGGTAACCTTCAGGCGTCTGCCCTCTTCATAGTCTCGTCCTACCTTGAGCTTGGCGGCGTTGCTGTTCATGTCTTTTTTAAACTGGGGGATGTTGAGATCAAGCCGGCGGGCAAAGGAGATTAATTTTTTAATACTTAAACTCTGATAATTCTCAAATATCAGGTCATGGTATTGCCAGAATTTTCCCTGCATATCAGCGGCGGTCGCGGCCAGAGCGGCGGCGGCCGCGTAACGATGTATATTGAGGGGAAAATTTTTATAAACGATTTTGACCGTGTCCGGATCTTTGTTGAGTATCTGCTCGAAAAGCGGCCCTAATTTGGCGCAATGCGGGCATTGAAAATCACTGAATACCACTAATGTAACCTTGGCCTTTTCCGGCCCCAGGAACGGTGAGCCGCTAATGTCTATCTTATGGACGAAGTCAACGAGCACCTCCCGAATCTGCCGGGTCTTACTGCTGGACAGGAAGAGGCGGTCGCCGCCCACGGCGGCTGTAATGCGGTTGAAGACGGGGTCGACGGTAATTTGCTCTTCAAGTTCTTTCCGGCCGTAAATCAGCACCTTGCCGCCCTTGGTGAGGACAAAGGTGTGTCTGCCGTCCTCCGAGGTGGTTATGTCTAACGGCGCGGCATTGGTCTTATAGGTTTGGGCTACGGTTGTATAGACCTTGGCCTGTGCTGGAACTCCTGGCAGGGTCATGGCGGCGAGCGCCAGAATAATGAAGAAAAACTTAGCCATTAGTGTACCTCTTGATTGATCGGTTAATAAGATGTTTCTTATAAAAAACTTTGTGTTGTCTTTGTCAAGCCCCTTATGGGTGCAATATCGGCTGTAACCGTTCACCTACACCCCATCCCGGAGTCTTCGCTTACCCGGAGTCTTCGCTTACCTGAACGGTTACAGTTTAGGAGTTGAAGGTAATTTGTTATCTCTGATTGCTGTCTTCTGCTTCAAGCAGTACCTCGGCTAAATGGAGTACCTTGGCTTTAACAGCGGCTTCGCTCAGACCCTGCCGCCACTGGAACAGGCAGCCGGTACAGGTGGTGGTGGCGAGGGGAGCGTCGGCGGCCGCGAAGTCCTGCCATAGATTACGGCCAATACGGCGGGAGAGCCGGGGATGGCTTAATCTGAAGAGGCCGCCCTGGCCGCAGCATTGGGAACCATGGGGCAGCTCGACGAGTTCCAGGCCCGGAGCCAGGGCGATGAGCTGCCGGGCCGCGTCGTTAAAGTCTCTTTGATCTTCTGCCGCCATGAAACGCAGGTGGCAGGGGTCATGATAGACTATTTTTTTAATTTTTGCCTTGCCCTTGCGCTGGGGGGCAGAGGTGATTCCGGCCCTGAGAAAGGAAGAAAACTCCTCAACCCGCCGGGCAAAGGCCGCCGCTCTGACCGCCCATTGCCCGTCATGGGCCAGGAGGCGGGGGTAGCTTTTTAAATGCGCGAAACAGGAGGCGCAGGAGGTAAATATTTTTTGTTCATTATAGAGCGGCTGCTCGAAAATGGTTATATTGGCCTTGCAGAGCTTCAGGGCCTGCTGATGGTCGGCGGCGTTAAAGGCGGCCATCCCGCAACAGGCCTGGCCGGGTGGGGCATAAAGTTCCTGGCCGGTTATTATTCGCACCAGTTCCCGGGAGGCGCGGGCAATAACCGGCTGCAGGTGATTGGCGAGGCAGCCGGTGAAATAAAGCAGTTGCGGTTTAAGGGCGGCCGGCGGCTGGCTGTTGATGAAATTACTATGTCCCCCGGCGTTGGCGGAAGCCGCGCTCAGGCCCAGGCGGGGCCGCAGACCGCTCTCCGCCGGCAGGGTATGGTCAAGGAAGCGGAAGCTGCGACCGGTTATCCGCATCAGCAGGCCGCTGTCTAAGACTTTATAGGTTAAGGCCTTTTTTATGGCCGTAGTTATATTGATCTCCCCGGCCTCCTCACGGGCGGCAAGGAAGAAATCAATGATGTTTATTCCCCGGGGGCAGGCCTGGACACAGGCGCCGCAGAGCAGGCATTTAGAGAAAATCTCCCGGCAGGCCCGCGAGGAGAGGGGATGGGTCAGCTTGCCAAGGAGGTGGAGACGGCCCCGCGCGGTGAGCGATTCCCGGCCGCTGACCTGATAAACCGGACAGACGGCGGTACAGGCCCCGCACTTGGCGCAGCGTCGTGGGGTTGTAGTTGCCGCCTCGGACTCAGTATTCATAAGATTTTTGGTAACATCCAGAAGGAACAGAAACTTCTCATAGATTTCCCTTAGATTCCCGTAACTGTTAAGGAAAGCGTAGACTCCGAGATGGGGGTGCAGCTGGACGGTTACTGAGGTCGCCAGAGGAGATAGGCCTTGATAAAGGGGTCAAGATTACCGTCCATGACGCTGTCCACATTGCCGACTTCGTAGTTGGTGCGATGATCCTTAATAAGGCGGTAGGGCTGCATTATATAGGAACGGATCTGGCTGCCCCAGGCAATCTCCTTTTTGTCCCCTGCTAACTCCTGGTGTTCCTCGTTTTGGATATTTTTTTCGTATTCGTAGAGCTGGGCCTTGAGCATCTTCATGGCCGTATCCTTATTGCGGTGTTGGGAACGCTCATTCTGGCACTGCACCACAATACCGGAGGGGAAGTGGGTGATGCGGATGGCGGAGCTGGTCTTGTTGACGTGCTGGCCGCCGGCACCGCTGGCCCGGAAGGTGTCGATGCGGATATCCTTGTCGTTTATCTCAATGTCGATATCGTCATTTAACTCTGGAAAGACGAATACCGAGGCAAAGGAGGTGTGGCGCCGTTTATTGGCGTCAAAGGGCGATATGCGTACCAGGCGGTGAATACCCTTTTCGGAGCGTAGATAGCCATAGGCGTTATGGCCTTTGACCAGCAGGGTAACGCTCTTTACCCCGGCCTCATCTCCGGGCAGCAGATCCAGGGTCTTGACCTCGAAATTTTTACGTTCCGCCCAGCGTAGATACATGCGCAGGAGGATATCCGTCCAGTCCTGGGCCTCGGTACCGCCGGCCCCGGCGTGAATGGTGAGTATGGCGTTGCTGACGTCATGTTCACCGTCGAACATGCACTCCAGTTCCTGGGCGGCGATGGAAGCCGTCAGACGTTTAACCATGGCGGCGGCCTCATTCTCGCTTTCCTCATCGTGTTCCTCATGGGCCATCTCAAGGAGAAGCTGAGCCTCTTCAAAGTCCGACCAGGTGTTTTCCCAGCCCTTGATTATCTCCTGGATTAATCCCATTTTCTTCTGGATCGCCGCCGCCTCTTTGGCATTTTCCCAGAATTTGGGGGACAGGGTCTGCTTCTCAAGAATAATCAGGTCTTCTTTCTTTTTATCTAATTCAAAGATGACTCCGTAGTGAGAGTAATTTTTTCTTCAGTTCGTTTAATTGCTGTTGTAATTCCGCTGACATGATTGTGTCCTTTTAAATTGGCTAAATTCCAGGTGCCCTCAATTTGTGGTGCTGTGAAGCCCTGGATTGTGATTTTTTGGTTTTTTCATGGGTGTATTGCAATACGCCCCTACATAAATACCATACATGACTATAAGACTCAAGAATAGCAGACAGAGGGGGGCGAAAAGATATCCTATTTGGGTGTAAAAGGACTTTTGGCGCATCAGCGGCAGGCTGGCCGCCATCTGATACTCCTCGAAAATTGGTGAGGCCTCTTTAATGCGGCCCAGGGGGTCGATGAAGACGCTGATGCCGGTGTTGGCGGCCCGGGCCAGAGAGCGGCGGTTTTCCACCGCCCGTAGAACCACCATGGATAATTGCTGCTCCGGGGCGCTGGAACGGCCGTACCAGGCGTCGTTGGTGAGATTTATGAGGATATTGGCCCCGAGGCGGCACCAATGATCGGCCAGGGTGGGGAAGATGGATTCAAAGCAGATCAGCATCCCGCAGCGGGCCGGGCCGCATTGCAGCGGCTTTTGATTCCGCCCGGCTGAAAAATTCCCCATACTCTGTACTATGGGCAGGGCGGCGGGCAGGTATTTCTGGAAGGGGATATACTCGCCAAAGGGTACCAGGTGCTCCTTATCGTAGCGCTGCAGGTGGATGCCGTCTTTGGCGTCCTGAATGGCAAAGGCACTGTTGTAATAACGGGCCGGGCCCCGGCCGGTTTCGACATGGGGAGCACCGGTAATCAGGGTAAGGGGCTTGTTGACCCGTACCCGGCTTAAAACCTCGGCAAAGAGCGGACTGTGGAAGGGGAAGAAGGGCAGGGCGGTCTCCGGCCAGAGGATAAGGCTTGGGCGGCTCCGGCGTTCAAGCTTCCGGGAGAGGCGCAGATAGGTGTTGACGGTTTTTTGCTGAAGCTCCGGCCGCCATTTTTCTGCCTGGTCAATATTACCCTGGACGATGCCGACTTTGATCGTTGCCGCCTTCTTTGTCAGTCCCTGCCAATAACCATAGCTCCAGAGATTATAAACCCCGGCGGCAAGAATAATGATGAGAGGGATAAACAGACCGCGATCCCGCGAGGCCCGGCTTTTTTTAAGCAGGATGGTGGCCAGCATGGCGTTCACCATGACGATTATAAAGGTAATGAGGTAATGGCCGCCGAGATCGGCCAACTGAATGAGGAGAGGATGGTGGTATTGAAAATAGCCCAGGTCTTCCCAGGGGAAGCCGGTGAGGAAGCGGGCCTTGACGAAATCCAGAGCCGTCCAGATTAATGGCGCCCGCAGCCACAGCGGCCCTTTGAGCCAGGCTAAAAGGGCCGTGAAGACGGCCATATAGACGGCCATATAGGCGGCCAGGAGCAGCATTACCAGCAGGGCCGCGGCGAGGGGCAGATTGCCGTAGTTGTGGAGGGCGTTGGTGATCCAGTAGATCAGGCCGCTGTAATAGATGAGCCCGCAGACGAATCCCAGGGCCGCGGCTCGTTTCGGGGGCTGGCTGTCCACGGCGGCGAGGAGAGGAACCAGGGCCAGCCAGGTGAAGGCGGCGATTGACCAGCGGCCGGGTGCGGCGCAGAACAGTAACAGGCTGCTGAGCAGAATCAGGAGGTAAGAGCGGCGTTTTGACATCGGCCTTTAAGCCGCCCGGCTGATTTTCACTTTGCTCACCCGCCGTTTATCGGCCTCCAATACCTCGAGAAGCAGATTGGCTAATTCGATATTGTCTCCCTTGACGGGCAGGCGGCCCAGCTGGTGAATCAGCAGGCCGCCAAGGGACTCGTAGGGGCCGTCCGGCAGGGCGGTATCAAAAAATGATTCCACCTCCTCAATATCGATCTTGGCATCGGCAATGATGGTGTCCGGGGTGACGGCCAGCCAGGGCAGCTCCTCCTTGTCGTACTCATCGGTGATCTCGCCGACAATCTCCTCAAGGACATCTTCCAAGGTTACCAGACCTCGGACGGCTCCAAATTCATCGGTGACGATGGCGAGGTGAAATTTTCTGGCCTTGAAATCCCGCAGGAGCTGCCCTATCTTTTGAGTTTCCAAGATGAACGGCGGTGGATTGGTGATGTCTGATGCCTGGAGACGGGGCGATTGCTTGGTGCAGTAACGCAGGAGATCCTTGGCGTGCAGAACGCCGGTGATATGGTCAATGCTGTCCTTATAGACTGGAATGCGGGTGAAGCCTTTATCCGTTATGAGGTCAATTAACTCGGCGGCCCCGGCCGTTTCCGGGACGCAGACCATCTCGGCTCTTGGAGTCATGATCTCCCTGGCCAGTTTGTCTCTGAAATCGAAGATGGAGGTAATCATCTCGCCTTCCTGGGCGCTTATCAGGCCGTTTTCCTGCCCGTCTTCTAAGAGTTCCTGGATTTCCTGCTCCAGATCCTCGGCGGTATCGGGTGATTTTGCGAGACCGATGAGATGGAGCAGACGTTTGATAAAGGAGTGGGTGGCTTCGGCTGGTGGTGTTTTATCCATGAATTTGTAAATTAAAGGATGGCGCAGCTAAGGTTAAGATTGTTTGTATCGGTAAATTAGTTTATATTAGCCGATATTTTATACCCTGGCCATCAGAAAAGTGAGGGCGTCCAGCACAGTTGAACTGTTATAGTATTGTGGTTATTGCTGCTTTTAAGCATCTATCTAATTAGTTATATAGTTACCAAAAATTAATGAAAGATAAACTATTAATCGCCAACCGTGGTGAGATTGCCATTCGGATTATGGAGGCCTGTAAGGATTTGGGCCTTGATTACGCCGTGGTTTATACCAAGGCCGACGAGGATTCCGAGCATGTCCGCCGTAATATAGACAGCCGCGGCAATTCTAAAAAGGCCTGGCGGATAGCGAGTTATACCGATCCCAATGATATTCTTGAGGTGGCCGATCATACCAAATGTACGGCCATTCATCCCGGATATGGCTTTTTCTCCGAGGATTTTCGCTTTGCCCGCCGGGTTACCATCCGTAACCGCTCCCTGACCTTTATTGGCCCTAACTGGGAGGTAATTCGTAATCTTGGTGATAAAATCAATACCAAGCGGGTAGCCAATAATCTGGGGATTCCCACCATTCCCGGCACCTCGGCCCCCATCTATAACGAGATGGAGGCCGAAGAAATCGCGGTGCGGCTCATGGATGATCAGCTCAGCCAGAATATTAAAAGGCCCTCCATCCTGATTAAGGCGGCGGCCGGCGGCGGCGGCATGGGGATTGAGGAGGTCTTTCGGATCGAACATTTCCGGCGGGTATATCGGCAGGTGCAGAATTACGCCAAGCGTCAGTTCGGCGATGGCGGGGTACTCATTGAGCAGTGTCTGCGTGACTATAATCATCTTGAGGTTCAGCTGGTCTGCAGCCGTCACGGTGAGCGCCTCCATTTTGGAACCCGTAACTGCACCATCCAGAGTACCGGCCGCCAGAAACGCCTGGAGGCGGCCCCTGGTTTTGATCCGACCTGTTTTTCCTATGATTTTGATTCCAGGGCGGTGTTGGACAAGGTGGTGGAATATTCCCTGAAACTGGCCGCTCATGTCCGTTACGATAATGTCGGTACCTGGGAGTGGATTGTCGACCGTAAGGGCCAGCCCTATCTGCTTGAGGTCAATACCCGGATTCAGGTGGAGAATGATGTCTCGGCCCGCATCAGTTATCTCAAGGGTAAACACCCGAATCTCATCAGGGAGCAGATCCGTCTGGCCCTTGGGGATAAAATCGGCTACTCCCAGAAGGATATTGAATTCAAGGGGGCCAGCATTGAACTACGGTTGGTGGCCGAGGATACCGGTCGGGGATTTGCTCCCTGGATTGGGACGATCACCAGGTTTTCCTGTCCGGAGCATGAGTGGGCTGCTGTTTATACTCACGTCCCCTTTGACCGCCCCTATATGATCCCCAGTGATTATGATCCGAACCTGGCTTTGATCCTGGTTTGGGGTGCCACCATGGCCGAGGCCAAGGAGCGGGCCCGGGCCTTTCTCGCTGCTATGGTGGTGGAGGGCGAGAATAGTAACGGGGGTGCCATTATGACTAATATCTCATACTTAAGGGATAACCTGAGCAGACTGTTGACCTTTTAATAATAGAACTACCTGCCTGGCTTAACGCGAAACTCTAATTGAATCGCACTGCATAAAAAACGATATACCGAGTTCCTAATATCGAATTCAAAATATGGAAGATATACGTAAACGAGTAGCTAATTGTGAGGAGCGGCTGACCTATCTCTCGCACATCAAGGGGGAGGCTGAATGGGGAAATCTGTCCGGCCTCAAGGGGCAGGTCGATAAAATAAAGGATGACTTTTATGACTTCTCCGAGGATGAGCTGCGCTCTGAGACCAAAAAGTTAGAGGATTCTCTGGACTTTCTTGAGGCCCGCTGTGAGGACAATCTCACCCCCCTGGAGCGCATTCAGATTGTCCGCAGCCCGCTGCGTTTTTCTTTGAAGGATATTCTGGAGAATGTCTATGAGGACTATACCGAGCTTGGCGGTGAGGGTGATGCCAATATAGATCCCTCCATGATTGCCGCCAAGGCCAATATCATGCGCCGGGTAAAGAACAAGGTCTACGCCCAGCAGGTTATGGTTATCGGCCACGAAAAGGGCCGCGGTGAGGAGTTCAGGAATGGCGGTTCCAGCAAGCCCTGGGGTAATGAAAAGGCCCTGCGTTATATGCTGGTTGCCCAGACCGAGGGGATTCCCATTCATTTTTATATCTTCACTCCCGGTGCCTTTCCGGTGGAGGATTATCCCGGTGCCGGGCAGCAGATTGCCCGTAACCTCTACTGTATGGCCAAGCTGCGGGTACCCATGGTCTCCGTTATTTCCGAGGGGGGGTCGGGTGGTGCCGAGGCCGTGGGGCTGGCTGATTTCAGGCTTATGTTTTCCCACGGCTATTATTCGGTTATCTCGCCGGAGGGCGCGGCCGCCATTGAGGGCAAGATTCGAGAGGGTGAGGCCATGCCGCCTGGTCTGGTGGAAACCTGCGCCGAGCGTCTGAAGATGACGGCCCAGGATAATTTAAAATTCGGCACCATTGACCGCATTGTCCAGGAGCCGACCCTGGGAGCCCGGCATGATGATTTTGCCTTTTTCAAGCGTTTAAAAAACGAGATGATGCGGGCCACGGATGAGGTGGTCTTAAAGACCAAGAGCCTGCGCGCCTTTCGGGCCTATGAACTGCGCCGCAAGAAGCTGGATGATTCGGCCCGGCTGGATATGGAGGCCGCTGACGACAACGCCCATATTGATATATCCTGGGAACTTAATAAAGACGAGGTGAACCGCCTGCTGACTCTCAGAGCCCGCAAGTACCGTAATATGGCGGCCGCCGCCTTTGCCTGTCCCGTCAGCGGCGGGGTGCGTAAGTTTGTCCGAAAGACCCGCTGGCGGGCGGCCCGGATATATTACTCGGCGGTCTATGATGTGCTTAAATATCAACGCAAGCAGATGGAGAAGGTCTTCCACGATGTCTCAAGTGAGGGCTCAAGCTTTTTTAACCGGCTCACCGCTCCCTTTTCTTCCGCCTACGATTTTATCTCCCAGCGGCCGGCCGCTGCCGGTAAGGTAGTGGGGCGGCCGCTGCCGGCCACGGACACCGCCCGTCGTACCAGTATATTCGGCGGCGATTATACCAGCCCTCTCGCCAACGAAGACCGCACCGTCACCTGTCCCAACGCTGAGCGTAAAGGCTGTAAGGATCTCTGGGTGCCGGATCTTTATGGTGAATTCTGCGGCGTATGCGAGAATTGCGGCCATCATTTTCCCCTGGAATATCAGTGGTATCTGAAGAATCTTTTTGACCGCGATTCAATTCGTGAATTTAATAACGAGATTGCCGCCGCCAATCCTCTCGGTCATCCCATTCTTGATAAAAAGATTCGGGAGGCGGTGCGCAAGACACATCGCCAAAGCGCCAATATCACCTTTCAGGCCCGGGTCATGGGGGTGGAACTCGTGGTCTCCATGCTTTACAGCAATTTTCGTAACGGCACGGTGGGAGCGGCGGAGGGCGAGAAATTCGTCCGGGCCTGCGAGCTGGCTAAATTGCAGCGTAAACCCCTGCTGGCCTATGTGCATACCACCGGCGGTATCCGCATTCAAGAGGGGACTCTCGGGGTTATTCAGATGCCGAAATGCACCATGGCGGTGCGTGATTATGTCGATGCCGGCGGCCTTTATATAGTGGTTTATGATAATAACTCCTATGCCGGGCCGGTGGCCAGTTTTTTAGGCTGCTCCTATTATCAGTTCGCCATTCGCTCCAGCCGGGTGGGGTTTGCCGGTCAGCGGGTGATTCGGGAGACTACGGGCCAAGATATTCCGCCGGATTATCACAGTGCCAGAAACGCCTTGAAGCGCGGCCATATTCAGGGTATCTGGGATCGCCGGGAGTTCCGGCGTAATCTGCATAAATCATTGATGACCATGGGCGGCCGTAACCTTTATTATCGGTAAATGCTCACAGGTAACTACCTATGTATGATGACAATTATTTCGACGAAATATTAAATAAATATCGGGCCGATCCCTACGATTATATTGATGTCCGCACGGCTCATACCGGCCGGGTGCGCTTCAAGGTCAAGGAGGGTGATTCGGTTTCCGCCCCCAGCGGAGAGTGGCGGCATATCCCCGGTACCGTGCTTTATGAGCTGGAACGGGAACGGAATCGCAAGAATATATTTTCCTGCCATAACGGTCTGGTGGCAAGTATTGAGGGTGAAATGGAGGGCCGTTTTGCCGAGGCCGGTGACAAGGTAATGACCCTGCGGCACCCCTTGAAAAAACGGGAGATTATTGACAGTATTCTTAGGCATGTCCTGTATGTCTTTAAGGCCCCGGAACGGGCCAAGTACTTCTTCGCCTTAGATATTCAGAGTAAGATTGATAAATTAGGTCAGCGCGGGGTGTCGATTAAGCCCGATGATGAGCTGTTTACCATGTCCCTGATGAAGAGGGATACTCCGGTATATTATGATGGCGAACCGGGCATTATTCATTCCCTCTATTTTCGGCCCGGAGTTAATATTGACAAGGACGAGGCCATGATCGGCATCTGCCCTGAAGATAAATTGCCCATGATCCAGAAGATTATTGAACGGGTTAAGGCGGAGTGGAATTAGCGGATTTATCTCCTGCCGAAGTAAGCCGTTTACTCCAGGAGCGCCGGCGGGGGGCGGCAGACAGCGGTGAGGCGGAGCTTATCTGCCGCTCCGGCCTCTCAGTGGGCTCCGTGATTGAGTATAAATCGACGGCTGAACGTTGCATGGCCCTGGCGCGGGAGAAGATTACAGCCTCTGAGGAGGCGGATGTCTCTTTCCCCGACGGCATGACCTTTATCGCCGGAGAGTTGACGGCCGGTCAGGGGCGTTTCAGCCGCGCCTGGCACGCCCCGGCCGGGGGGCTCTGGTTAGTGACCGTCATTGTCAACACCCTGCTTCCCTCATCCTCTGTCCTCTATCCTTTAGCTGCCGGGGTTGCCTGTTGTGAGACGGTGCGCCATTACGGCCTTAACGCCACCCTGAAGTGGGTGAATGATGTCCAGGCCGGGGGCCGGAAGCTGGCGGGAATATTGTTAGAGACTAAGCGGGGGCCGCGTTACGGCGAGGAGTATGTCCTCATCGGCATTGGTTTAAACGTCAATAACCGGGATTTCCCACCGCCTCTGGCGGGCCTTGCCTCTTCCATGGCCATCCTGACCGGGGCCGATTTTGATTTGGGGCAGATGGCGGCCCGCCTGCTGGCCAATCTGGCCTGGAATATAGGTCTGCTGCGTTTTGAGGAAAATAAACGCTTGAAGACCGGTGAGGAGGCGCCTCACTCCATGCTTAAGGTCTGGCGGCAGTTAAGCGACACCCTGGGCCGTAAGGTGCGTTTTGGCTTTAACGCCGTCAGCAGCCCGCAATTTAGCGCCCGGGCGGTGGACCTGGCCCCGGACGGCGGCTTAGTGATGCGCCTGGCTGACGGCCGCCTGATAACCGAAAATTCCGGTGAGATTCTGTATATATGATGCTGTCGTAAAAAGTCGAAAGGTCTAATTATGCCCCTAATGATTTCAAGTGGTTACCTATGGTAAAATTGCCAAATGTGGACTTTTTACCAGAGCATCATATATAATTCCCTGGGAATAAGGTTGAAATGCCCCGAACGTAGGGGTGTATTGCATACGCCCTATGTGCCATGACCCCAACGGTAAGCGTTATTATTCCCGCCTATAATCGGGCCGCCATGCTGCCGGGAGCCATTGATTCGGTTTTAAGTCAGACCGGGGTGGATTTCGAGCTGCTGGTGGTGGATGACGGCTCCAGCGACGATACCGCCGCTCTTTTAAAGACCTATGGCAGTTGTTTGACCTGTATCCGCCAGGAGCATCAGGGAGTATCGGCGGCCAGAAACACCGGGATCAGGGCGGCCCGTGCCCCCCTGTTGGCCTTTCTCGACTCGGATGACTGGTTTTTAAAGGGTAAGCTGGCCCGGCAAAGCGCCTTGATGCTTGCCAATCCCGGCATTCTGGTGAGTCACACCGGGGAAAAATGGCTGCGGCGCGGCCGGCATCTTAATCAGAAAAAGCGGCATCGCAAGGAGGGCGGTAATATCTTTGGCCGCTGTCTGCGATTATGTGCCGTGGGCATGTCCACCATCATGGCCCGCCGGGAGTTATTCCACCGTTTTGGCCTTTTTGACGAATCTCTGCCCTGCTGCGAGGACTATGAACTTTGGCTTCGGGTCAGCGCCGTGGAACCTTTTCTGCTCTTGGATGAACCTTTGACGGTGAAGGAGGGCGGCCGGGAAGATCAACTCTCGGTTCGTTACCGTCTCGGCATGGATAAATACCGGATTTACGCCCTGCGGAAATTAATAGCGGCCGCTGTTTTGACTGAGGAACAGGAAAAATCGGCCCGCCGGGAGCTGGCCCGTAAGTGCCGGATTTACGGTAACGGCTGCCTGAAGCACGACCGCCCTGCCGAGGGCCGGGAGTTTCTAAAACTGGCGGCCTGGGCTCTGGCCGAGCCTGAATTCTGAAACTCGGCTTGACTCATAACAAAATTTTATCTGATCTGTTTAATGACAGTATCCGGTTAGTGGTTTTAGGCCGGGAGACAGATTAAATTTTTTCCGCACCCCACAAGGGGGCTGAATTTTTTTCGCGTTTTTTGCGAAAATCATTCTGTCCCCGAATCGCAGGCCGGAAAAATAAAATCATACCATTAACCTGGAAGGAGAATATATAAATGGGATTCCGTTGCGGAATTGTCGGGCTGCCCAATGTCGGCAAGTCCACTATATTTAACGCCCTGACCGCGGCTGGTATTGAATCGGCCAATTACCCCTTCTGTACCATTGAACCCAATGTGGGTATGGTGCCGGTGCCGGATGCCCGGCTTGATAAGCTGGCGGCCCTGGTGCATACCAGGCGTAAGGTCAACGCCCAGATGGAGTTTGTCGATATTGCCGGTCTGGTGAGCGGCGCCAGTCAGGGTGAGGGGCTGGGCAATCAATTTTTAGGGCATATCCGCCAGGTGGATGCCATCGCCCATGTGGTGCGCTGCTTTGAGGATGGAAATATTGTCCATGTTGACGGCAGTATTGACCCCCTGCGTGACCGGGAGATAATCAACACCGAGTTGATTCTCTCCGATCTTGAGGTGGTGGGCAGACGGTTTAAAAAGACCGCCGCCCTGGCCCGCTCGGGTGATAAAACAGCCCAGCGGCAGCTCAAGATCTTAGAGGCCGTCCAGGAGGCCTTGGATCAGGGCCGGGCGGCGCGCAGTGTGGTGCTGGATGAGGCCCTGCTGGATGAAGCCGCGAAACTGGGGCGTGAATTATGTCTGCTCTCCGCCAAGCCCGTACTCTATGTGGCCAATGTCCTTGAGGAAGAAATTACCGCCGGTAACGCCATGGTAGACAAGTTGCGTCAGGTGGTGGAGGCGGAAGAGGGGGCACCGGTGGTAATGATCTCCGGGGCCATTGAAGCGGAACTGGCCGCCATGGAGGCCGATGAACAGGTGGAGTTTTTAGCCGACATGGGCCTTGAGGAATCGGGGCTGAACCGGCTGATTAAGGCCGGTTATGAGCTTCTTGGTCTCACCAACTTTTTCACCGTGGGCGAAAAGGAGACCCGCTCCTGGACGATTAAGGTGGGTGCCAGGGCTCCCCAGGCTGCCGGGGTGATTCACAGCGATTTTGAACGGGGCTTTATCCGGGCCGAGATTATATCCTATGAAGATTATATCGCCTGCGGCAGTGAGACCGCCGCCCGTGACCAGGGGCTCTGGCGTCTTGAGGGCAAGGACTATGTGGTGGTGGACGGCGACTGTATAAATTTTCGTTTTAATGTCTGAGTAACCGTTCACCTGCACCCCAGGTTCGTCCGTTTCGCCCCCCTCACGTACAAAAGGTACGCTTCGGAGGCCGAAACGAACGAACCTGGGGCACATCCGGAGTCTTCGCTTTCCTGAACGGTTACAGTTTACGAGTTGGGGGTAATTTATCGCCTCTGCTGAACGGTTACATGTCTGATAATAACCATGATAAAAATAAATAAGGAAAAACTGGTCTGCCAGTCGGTATTAGGCGAGATTACCTCGCCTCTTGGCGGCGTGAATCCCTATCGGGTGTCGCCCGACGGTCTGGCTGATATTTATCCCGGAGTGGGCGGCATTACCTATAACCTGCGGGTGGGTGACAGGGCCGGCGGCATGTTCGCCGATCATGTGGAACCGGGGGTCAGTATCAGTAATTTTACCAAGTTCGGCGGCCAGGACGGCCCTAATCGGGCTCTGAACCAGTTCGCCTGCGCCGGGAATACCGCCACCGTGGTTTCCGGCGAGGCCAGGGGCGAGACGGGGCGGGTAACCGGCAAGCATGGCGGCATTGAGCATGTTCTGCTGGATTTTGACCCGCAGGTGCTGGAGCGTCTCGTGATCGGCGATAAGATTCAGATCAAGGCCTGGGGCTGCGGACTGCGGATGCTTGAGCTGCCGGAGATCAGGGTGATGAATATTGATCCCGAACTGTTTGAATCTCTGCCCCTGCGCCTGACAGCCGGACAGCTGGAGTTCCCGGTGACCACGACCATTCCGGCCCGGATTATGGGCTCTGGTATTGGTTCCACCCACAGTCACAGCGGTGACTATGATATCCAACTATTTGACCAGCCGACGGTGAATGAATTCGGCCTGGCCGATCTGCGGCTTGGCGATTTTGTGGCGATTACCGATGCTTACGCCGCCTATGGCCGGATATACAAAACCGGCGGGCTGGTAATCGGTATTGTCGTCCATTCCGACTGTGTGCTGGCCGGGCATGGGCCGGGGGTAATGGTGGTGATGAGCTCCGCCGAGGGCCGGATCATGCCGTTGATTAATCAAGAGGCTAATCTAAAAAATTATTTATACAGGTGATATATGGAGCAGGAAAAGCAGCGTTTAAAGGAGATTATTCTCCAAAAGTCATATCGTAAAGGCACCTTTACCCTTACCTCCGGCCGCACCTCGGATTTTTATGTTGACGGCAAGCAGACGACCCTGGATGCCGAAGGGGCCTATCTCTGCGGCCGTTTGATCCATAAAATTATTGCCGCCGCTCAACCGGCCATCGGGGCGGTGGGCGGCATGACCCTGGGTGCCGACCCTCTGGTTACTGCCGTCTCCCTGGTGAGTTATCTCGAGAAGAGCCCCATCCCCGCCTTTATTGTCAGGAAGGAGGCCAAGGGCCACGGCACCGGCGCCTATATAGAGGGGCAGAGCAATATCCCGGCCGGGGCGGTGGTGGCTTTGCTTGAAGACGTGGTTACCACCGGCGGCACCCTGCTCAAGGTCATTGAGCGGGTGGAGAGCCAGGGCTATAAGGTCGGGCTGGTTATTACCGTGGTTGATCGTCAGGAGGGCGGGGCCGAGACCCTGGAGAAGGCGGGCTATCCTTTAAAGGCCATATTCACCAAGACAGAATTGGTGTAAACGATCAATAAACCACACCCAACTTCATATAACCCCTAAAACTGTAAGCATTTCAGGGTGCCGCCATGTGCACGTTCCAATCCCGCGACTACATCGGTATATTGCGGGGGTGGAACGTGTGCAGGGCGGAGTCCATGGAGCGCTTACGAATTGGTTAAGCGGGAGATGTCACATGGCTATGCAATGTAAAAAATGTCAGGGGAAGTTGGAGGTGGCGCGTTCATGCTGGCGGGTAAGAATGCGTTGCCGACAATGCGGCTGTGAGTATCAGATCCACGAGGTGGCCGATATCCTGGATGAGGAAACTGAGGAGCTATTGGCCCGTTATCCCAGCATAATTTATGATTAGGGACTGTAAAAATATCTGGTTTGTAAGCAGAGAATACGGCTCTCTCACGAAGGGCGGCGGGGTTCACTATCTTGTTGAACAACTGACCACCGCCCTGGCCCGCTCCGGTCGGGATGTCTCTGTTGTGTTGCCGCTTTACGGTTTCATAGAGCCGGAAGAGGCTGGCTTTTCCCGGCTGGATCTGTCTTTTTCCGTTGATATGTCCTATGCCCGGCAGGAAAGGCGTGAGTCAGTCACAATCTGGCATAAAAAAAAGATCGGTGATATCTACCTCATCGACAGTCCACGCTTCCGGGAAAAAAGAGGCCTGTACACCTACAGCGCCGCTGAATCAAAAAAGTCGGCTGGTATTCGTCAGGGCGACAGGCATGTTGACTATTTCGCCATGAATATTTTACTGCAAAAGGCGGCCGTCTGTCTGATGATCCGCCTTGACCGGCAAGTCGATATTATTCACTGCCATGATGCTCATACGGCGCTGCTCCCGGCTCTTATTCGTGAAAATGAAGGGTTTCGGCATTATTTTGTCAAAACCGGCTGTCTAATCAGTATCTATAACGCCAGGGCGGATCTGCACCAGGGCGTTGCTGATCTGGCCTTTGCCCAAGCGGTTTCAGGTCTTCCGGCCCGAGTTATTAACCGCCATATTCTTAATAATCAATTTGATCCCCTGCTGAGCGCTGCTGATTACGCCGTGATGAGTACCGTGAGTAAGAGTTATGCCCGGCAATTAACGGAGACCGATGAAGATGAACAGAGCGGCTGGCTCGGCCACACTCTTATGGGGCGCGGAGTTCGTCTAATTGGGGCGGCAGGCGCCATAAGCCGCGATAATGAAGCCGCTAAGCCCGGCGCCGAATACGCCTGGGACAGGCTGAAGAAGAGTTATCTTGACTTATACTCTATGAGTTGTCCGGGAATAACTTGTTTATTTGCCTCTTCAGACAAATCTATGGGTGATGTCCGGAACGGACAAGTTGCCAAGCGTATGATATAAGGCTATTTTCCGCAATTTATCGCTCCTGAAACCGTAAGAGCCAGGCCCCCTTTGAAAAAGAAGTCTAAAAATATCGAAGGCCGAACGGCACTTGTGAGCGTAACTGGCCTTCTATTATGGTATGCATAGAAAAATGAGAAAAAGAAACATCACCGGCTTAGCATGTATAGAAAAATGCTGTTTTCTATACATGCTGACATCTCATGTATAAAAAATATGACAAATTTTATCTTAAAACCATTACCAGTACAGGCGGAACTTGAGACCAGGACGGTGCACAAAAATAGCATCGGCCCATCGTTATCTTGCCGAACTCAAGGGCATGGCCGCCACCATTCCCAACGAGAGCATCCTCATCTCCACTTTAACCTTGCAGGAAGCCAAGGACAGCTCCGAGATCGAAAATATCATCACCACCCATGACGATCTGTATAAATCAGCCCTGTTTGCCAATTTCATCAATAATCCGTCAGCAATTGTGCCGCTGCCAATAACGACCTGAAAACGAGAGCCTACCCTTTTTTATCTTTTGATTAGCTCGAGTTCAATAAAACCTACTTCCCAAAGCAAAAAACCCTGCCGGAAAGGGCAGGGTTTCTTGCTTTATTCGGCTAAAGATCAGCTTTTTGCCGAATTAACATTGTCTTCGAATTACCTATTTGATGATCTTCGGAGTTATTAGCTTTTTCTCCAGGATCTTGCCGTCAAAGGTGTTCATCCTTTCAATAGTAAGCGGGCTAGCGCTGCTCAAGGCATCCTGCGGTTTGATTCTTAATATTTCGCCTGCTGCCTTCGGGGTATAGGTGAATTTGCTCGAGACGATTTTAGCATTTTCAATATGCCTCATTATTACCTTTATTGGTTGAATAGTTCCGGACATCTTGATTTCTAGACCGCTTCCAGCCTGGGCGGCCCGCAACATGGCTGGTTCATCTTTTGTGACTCCTAAATTCAGTTGGTAGTGGCGAATGGGGCGGTTTGCCCGGTCTTTCAGGACTGCGTAGTTTACCCCGATTTGTTTGTTCTTCTCGTTGGTCTCGTACCTGATTTCTGGACGAGAGCTCTGCAGACCGTTCATGGTTAAAACATCTCGGGTGGTGGTCTTGGTCGGGATATTGAGACTGATGGCATTGCTGGCGGAGCGAATGAGATTGGTGGCATCACCGTTCCTGGTGCCTTTCAGTTTTAGCTCCATCCGATTGGGAAACGTGCCTCGTTGGGCATAGAGCTCCGGAATCTTGCCTTTCATGTCGAATAGCGGTACTCGGCTGAAACCTCTGATGCCATTGCTGGTAATGTGACGAACGCCGTTGACTTTTTTGTAGTAGGATTTGCCGTCACTGTTGATCTCTTCCGACTCCGCATCCCCAGCCAATAGAAGGATTCCCCCCAGAAGGAATATCAATGTCGACAAAATCTCCCAGAACGGTGTGCGCGGTTGCTGGCGGAGGACATGATAGGGGATCGCTGACATGAAAGTGCTTGGGAGCATTCCGGACAGAACCGTGCCGCTGGCATAAGGTGCTGGACAATTAACGGTTCGGAAGGTGTTGTTCTTCTTGATCTCAATATATGTTTTGTCGGCTGGACCACTACGCCAGGGGGCATTGGGATCACCGATCCAGATTTTGTGGGGATGGCTGCCAGCACCATCATCGCAACGGTAGGGCATTACGCAGTGACCACTGCCGTGCGCCAGATCATTCATGCAGATCACTGGATAGTCACCCACTGCCAACAGATATTTGACCCGGTTGTAGATTTCCAAGGGTTGAATGATGTCTAAATTCATTATCTGGTCGATGATACAGTTAATAGCCTGGGCCCCGACCTGGTAGCCGTGCTTTTCATTGAACAGATGCTTCAGGCCGGTGGCAAGGTTGCTGTTGGTCGCATTAATCGGATCCGATGAATTGGCCTTGTAATCGTGAATCGGTTCTACTAAAATCGACTGGTTGGCTCGGGCGTAGACCGCCTCAGTGCTGATGCCGAAACAGTTGCCGCCGGCGGCTACTTTTTTATAAGCTGTTTTGTAATAGATACTGTCGAAGGGACTCATTATCTCGTCCCAAGTATTTTCGACGTTCTCGACATCAGAAAATACATCCGCGAACATCTGTCGAGAAAGTACCGGGGTTTTGAAATTGTCAAAGCGCCACCAGCATTGTTCTCTGAAAGGAATCGTAGAATCGATGCATGGGGGTTTGTGGATGGAAAAGTTGAACCTGATGGTAGATAGACTTGGGGAGTCTTTGCCCTTGGAGGTGGAATTCTGGTTGGAGTAAACCCCTGGCGGACTCCCACCCAGTTGACCAAAGAAAGTTCGGATATCGAAGGTCTTCTCGTAGTTGGCCAAGTGGTCGTTAGAACTGGCATAATCCCAGTCATCTACCTTTATTTTCAGATAGATAGCGGTGTTACTGCGGATCGGGCTGATGAGATATTTGGAACCGATATTGTAATCGCTGCCGGCATGGTGATCCGGGCGGCGTTTGCCGTTGTCCAGGGTTACCCCGTTGGCCTTGACTGTGGTGTAGGTTATCAATTCGGCAGTTCTATCCTTTTTGAACCAGCCAATGCCGTCGTCGATTGAACTAGACTCCACTTTGCCTAGTTGCAGTTGCAACTCGGTGAAGATTATGGCCCCGGAACTGGGCCTCCAGACGATTACGCCACCTTGGAAATCGTTGAATTTGATGTCGCTGCCGCCAACCCTGGTTTCGTTGCCAATGGGAAAACCCAACTTGGAAGATCCCAATGGGCCGCCAGATTTTTCATAGAGTTGCCTGATCGCTCCATGCACTTCCCAAGCGCCGGAAGCCGAACTCCAATATATGGTGCCACCTTGGAATCGGGAAAATTTAGCGCCGGACGGCTGGTTATTACTCTTGAGGATATCGGTTTCGTCGGAAATTGGGAACCCCAGGAAACCAGCCGGGCCCCCGAGTTTGAGATATCTGGAGAGAATGGCTCCATGTACTTCATGGGCACCGGTAGCACCGGACCAGTAAATATTACCCCCTTGAAACCGGCTTTTCCGCCCTTGGCCGTTGGCGCAGTTCATTTCGTCTGATACCGGTAGACCTAGATGGCATTTTTCTGCGCCTAGATAGAGGTAGTGGGCGAAGATAAGGCCATGCACCTCCTTGGCCCTGGTACTGGCCGACCAGTATATGGCACCGTTTTCGAACCTGTTGTACCGCGCACCCGGCCGAGCAGCCACCGACTCGTCAGAGTTGGGGAAGCCCAGGCTGCCGGTGGGGCCGGAATGGGCACGGTAGTGACTGTAAATAGCACCATGAACTTCCCAAGCCCCGGTTCCGGCGCTCCAGTATATTGCTCCTCGCTGGTAAGTTCGGTACCGGCCTTTACCGATGGCAGCCTCGGTTCTGGTTGGCTCCCCCAGTATACAGCTATCACCGCCTAACTCTTCGTATTTGCTGTCGATCTCCCCAATTCCGTTTTCTTGGGCATGCCAGATCTGCGGCCAGTACTCGAACGGGATACTGTTCCATATCTTGAGTCCCGCCATTTGCCCCCGGAACTGGTAACGATTGCCGCCCGGCCAAACACCTATCACCATTTTATTGCTGCCGAAACTTTTTAGGGTGGCGGCACTTATGACTCGACGGACGGCAATCTGACCATTGATCAGCAGGACAATCTCATCGCCGGTGAAGACCATGGCCAGACGCACCCATTGATTGAGGGGAACCGTATTTTTGTCGGCGGTGACCGAAAGCCATCCCTTTGCGTCACAGATAGATCCCACTAAACAAAGGGTACCGTTACGCGGCTCGACATATAGCGAGAAGGGGCTCTTCTGGCCCTCCACTATATTCATCCGCCCGGTTCCGAGTGCGGGGATATTGACAACCGCTTCGACCCCATAGGGCTCCATGGGCTGGAGTTTGGCAGGGATTGATATTGTCATAGAACTGTCGGCTGCAAATTGGGCCTGATTTGTTAATGTTCCCCAGCCGGAAACGGTGGCGTTTGTCTTCCCAAAAGTCACATTCTTGACCACGGCAACAAAAGATCCATCGTCATTTTGTGCTTTGCCGTTCGCGAAAGTGTATGTAACCAAGGGAGGGGTATCAGGGATTTTGGGTACAGGGTTCACAATGTTCACCAGGTTTCCCAAGATGGGATTCGCCAAAACCGGCACGTTGGTACCGAAATTCAAAAAGACGTTGTTTCCAATCAATTTTCCGGGCATAAGCATTCTCCTTTAAGTGATAAGTAATCGTTTTTCAAACGGTGGGCTGGGAGATAAAAGCCACCAATTCCCTCCCCCTCTTTGCTGCTCAAAAATATTTCAGAAACTGCCAAAAAAAAACAATATCCTTAGAAAATCCTTACTTTTTTCCGAAAAAGCTGTCAACCTTTTGTTAAATTCAATGGTGTCATGACAACACCGGTAGAAAGGGTATTTATGTTCTAATTTTAATCGAGGGGGGAATTATTGCAGGTTGATCAACAGCTTTCGGCCTATAGTGCATTCACGATGTAAGGTCGGTTGTTGGCTAAAAAAATGCAAATGGGTAAAAACGGGGTCAGACTTGCGTTGTTGCGTTATTTGGTTGGGTGCGTTCACCGGGGTAAAGGAGGGGACGTTGTTGTTTTTATTGCTTTATGTTTTGCGCAGCCTATGGCGGAAGTTACCGGCCCTGGCGATTAATTATAGCTGACAGCAGACGATAATTCTCAACCAGCACCGAGAGCCAGTGATTCATCTGTTCGGCATTTGTTTTTATTCGCCAGTGATTGAATAGATATGTGGCATCGCCTAAGGGCAGTCTGTCCTTGGTGGGGTGAATCTCCAGGGTGAAGCTGAGCGGCTTAAGGGCCGGTAAAGCGGTAACTGCGGCGATAATTTTTTCAAGACCGTCGGGGCCGAACATGGTTGCCAGCTCCTTTTTGCCTTTAAAGGCGAAGGGGATGGGGATTTTGCTGAAAAAACTCAAGTGATCCGCAACCCCGAAAGGGCTGAAGGTCGAAAGAGGGTGGCCGTCGTGGAGATGAAAATGCAGCGCCTTGCCCAGGCCGGCCAACTGCCGCACCACGGCTAACACCTTATTTAAGACCTGCTCCACCGTATTCTGGATGTCATCGATGAGGCCGGGAAGTTCAGGGGAGGCGGGGGTAAGGGCGCAAATATCAGATTCTGGATGGGATTGGCGGTATAATTTCCGCGCGTAGTAAATTCCCATATGACCAATATCTATACAGGCGCTCACCCTCGGTAGATCCTGCAGCTGTTCATGTAACTCGCAGAAAACGGCGGGGGCCAGGCCTGCCGCGTACTCAACAAAGAGCATTGGCCCGCAGGGACAATTCCGCAGGGCGTGGTCAATTTCAGCCAGCGCGGCCAGGTAGGGCGGGGTGAGGACTTCGGCCTGGTCATGGATTATAAAGCCGTCAACCACCCCCGCGAAGGCGGTCATGTAATGAATAATCCAGGAGACGCGGTATTTATCTTCTATGAGATTTATACCTCTGGGCAGATGCACCGTGAGCGGGGCCGTGTCATTTGGTCTGAAACGCAATAACCACTTTAATTCTTTGGGGCTGGAGGCGTAAAATTCCGTCCCTAAACCGGCCTGCTGAAAACGCAGACGGGCCAGTTCAAGAAGGGCGTCGTCCCCGTCGATTCTTTTCTGAAATAAAGCCAGCAAGTGTGGATTTGTCGATTGCATGGGTAGATACCGCTCAGTGGGTGAGAATCTGGGGGCGTGACTGCACCAGCGAGATGCGGTCACCAACAATGGCGCCTTCAATATCCTGCGGGCTGCCGAATGTCTTCTCCACCAGGCGTCCTATGGCCGTCAGGCGTTTAGCCATCCGTACCCGCACCTTTTTATTTGTCGACAGACCGCAGGTCGAATAGTCGGCAGTTTTAGCGACCATTCCCTCCCGGCGGCCGACCCATAGGGCCTTGCTGAGATCGGCAAAGGCCAGCATGGTCGGCTGACCTGTCTTTTTGTCGCATACCATGCGGTAAGGTGTGCCGGGGAACCTCGCGCCGGCCAGGGTTTCGCCCTGACCCGCCACCAGCTCCAGGTAAATCTCGTTATGCCTGCCGGTGATTGGATTGACGGTGTGTATAACAAAGGAATAATCAGGCTTTAGCATCTGTTGAATAAGGACGGCCATATAGGTTTGCTCCGTGGTAATGCCGTTTTGCCGCCGGCTGAGAACCGCCCGCCAGGTCCACAGGGAGGCCCAGACCTTACGCAGCGCCTGGCCTATATGCTCATGGTCAACATTGGTAATTGACTCGTACAGACCGGCCCCGGAGATGGCGGCTAAATCCTCACAACTGCTGCTTGAGCGGAGTATCAGCCGCTCCTGGGCCGTGAATTTTTTCTTGATCGCGGTGCTGAGCTGTTCATAGTTCAGCGCGGCTAACATCCGGCGTAAATCATCCTCCGCGGCCTGAAAACCTTTCTGGTCGTTTATTTTGTCTATTCTTTGCAGAAAAGAAATATATTGTCCCATTAAGCCCCCGGCGTTCAGGGTGGCCTCCATAACCCCAAAGGGGATAACCACCCCTTTAGGGGTATTAAAATCAGCACCTTTTTTTTGGGCCAGTTCATGCAGCCTTCTCAGCCCGTCTGCTTTGGCGCCGCCGCTATTCGGAGTTATCCGGGTCAGCTCAAGCACCAGGGGTTGCCGGGTAATGAGCAGGTTGGATAAACCGCCCTGTTTCGCTTTGGGCGGTTTGGGGGCAGTTTCCCCAGTTGTTTTTTCATTTCTATTAAATGTTACCGATTCGGCGGTGGCCGTGATGGTGAGCTTTTTGCCCCTTTGCCGGCAGAGTTCCTTAAACAATGACGAATCTTCAGCTGCCACCAGAACCACTTCTGCCTGGCGGGCGCGGATGGCAAGATGACTTAAGTGCGGCAGGTTATGGGCAAGAACGAGGGCGCGGACCCCCTGAGGAATGCTCTCGTCACCTGCCGCCTGTTTGAGCAGTACTATCTGGGGGCCGTTTTCGGCGGCCGGCAGATAGTCGAGGCCGGCCGCCGTACAGAGGGTGCCGCAGGCAACTCCTGGGCCGATCACATCCCAGGGCGGCAGCCCGGCAATACTTCTTATATTCTTTAAAAGCAGGGTATTGAGCTTTGCTAACTGAAAGATGAGACTGGCGCGAATTTCACCCTCGCAATAGAGTTCAACAGCGTGACTTGGCACTTTTAGAGCCCGGCCTAATATTTTGGTTTTTTTAAGAAATAACCCTAACACCATTTCTCTGTAACTATCCGTCAGACGCCGGCTGCGGGTCAGGGTGGCCTTGAGCCGCAGCAGATAGTCGCGTACCTGGGGATCAAAATTGCGCCGCCAGGCTGTCAGTTCAGCGATTATGGCCGTACACTCTGCCGTTTCTACCCCGTTTAAGCGGATATTGTTAACATTCATAATCAGGACTTCGAGAACTTTCTTCCAGGGCAGTTCCTGGTGGTTTTCGAATTCAGTGATTATTTCACTCAATAGAACAAAGGCGTAATCCGCCAGTCCAATGTCCGTGAGGCGCATATTTTGCGTCTGGGGGCTGGCGTCCGGCGGTAACTGCTGCGCTAATTGGCAGCGCAGTTTGGTCAGCAGCTTAAGAAGAGCGGCTTGCTGACCGGGCCTGGCAGCCGCCCTGGCCTCTAAAAAACGCTGGATAACCGGTTTGATCTTGTCATTAGCCAGGCATATTTTATTGAGCCGTTGTTCAAGGGCCTCGATATTGAAAAATTCCCGCAGTTCCTGGTGAAATATCTTGAACTGTTCCACAAAGGGCCGGGCGTATTCGGCCCCCGGCGCGGTAATCCGCTGCAGGATATTCTCCGAGGTGGTCAGGTCTTCCGGCCCGGCGCAGCGGTGCAGTTTATTCTGCAGGGTATTCTTAATCTCCTTTTTCAGTTCCGGGGGAATATCGTTGCGGTGGGCAATGTCTCTTATTCTGGTTAAAGGCTCTGTTCTGGTAAAAGCGCTGTCATAGGATGGCAGCCATGGGTAAATATGCCGCAGGATAAAGGCATTGTCCGGGGAGGTACAGGCAAGCAGTTGTTCCTGAATCTGTTGAGAGAGACGGGCATGGCGGCTGGGTCTGAAATGGCGGCCGTCTTCAGTACAGGCAAGCGCGCCGGTACCAAGAAAACGCAGATAGACAGCGAGATAGACGAGATCATCAGTAGTCAATTTCGGAGTCTCCCGCAACAGTTGATAAATTCCAGCTAATTTCCGGCGCCAGCTCTTTCTCTGTTGATCCGCTTCCACCAGCAGCTTCACAAAGCGGAATTCATCGCCTGCCGGTATCGGCATCTTGGAGGAATATTTTTCTCTTTTTTCTCCGTTTTCTTTTTTTGGAAGAATCGGCGGTGGTTCCAGGGGAAAGGTAAAGTCGGCCATTATCTGAATGAGCCTGTCGCGGGCCGCGTTAAGCAGACTTGGAGGATCAGGCCACTGTTCAAGAATAATAACGCCTTGATAAGCGCGTTTGGCAAGGCGGTCAAAAAAAAGGCGCACCCCGCGGTCATTCTGAGCGGCCGGGCCGGTAAAAATCACCAGATGAGCGTCATAATCGCCATAATTTTCATGCAGATGGGCGTGAATAATCGGCACCTGACTGTCAAGACGGTCTAAAAAGCCAATATAATCATTCTGGGTAGTGGAGCATAGGTTGGCATGCCCCAGGTCAATACACATGCCGACATGATCCAGGGGGGTATCCTTAATCTCTCTGAGCAGGGCAAATAAGCGGTTAAAGTCTTCTGGACTCGTAAGGGGGGTGTTCTCAATGGCGAGTCGCAGACCGGCCGCCCGGCAATAATTGCAGATGGGCAGGATGGCCCGCACATAATCCGCCAGGCCGTGTTCGGTACTCAGGTGGATATTCAGTAGAACAGCGCCGATCTCCCCGGCAAAATCAATATTATCAAAAAAAATCTTTCGGCTTTCCAACCGGAAGGGATCTGCCCACGAGGAAGCATGCATGCTCAGGGTAATCTCATTGGCCTGAGCCGTTTTTTTAATGAAACGGCGCTGTTCTTCGTTTATGTCGCCTAAATCCCAGCCGGCGCCGGACTCCTTTTTATCTGGAAACCATTCAAAGGCGCCGAAATGATTTTCAACGGCATAGAAAAATGGGGCGAGCGGCGTCAAGGCCATGAAGGCGGTCTGGTTGCCTATGCGGATGGATTTGTGGGTATTTTCAATCATTTTTGTTTCCCACCTGGGGTCTGGTTTGGACTATGTAAAATTTACCATCCGCGTAGGCGCCTTCAATATCCTGGGGGCATCCCTCCATGGTCTTTTCAACCTCAATGCCAAGCCGGGTGATATCCCGCAGGAACTTTGTTCTAAAATCAGCCTGCCACAGGAGCGGGCTGTTAATATAGTCGGGCGTTTTTTCCTGGGGCGGCACCAGTAAAACACTGTCATACAGGCCTGCTCCGGCGTAGCCTTCCAGGTCTTCACCATTGGAGTCGGAGCGGACGATGAGCCCGCCGCCCGTCAGGGCCAGGCTTTTGCCCGGATAGGATATAATATACGGCTCAAGGCTCTTTTTGTCTTTCCGACAGGTAAAACTTAAGGCGCGGCCGGGATAATTACCGCTGCAGAGGGTCTCTCCCAAACCCAGAACCACCTCGGCGTAAAGTTCATTCTTATCAAAGGTGAAGGGATTGGCGGTGTGGATCACAAAGGCGTATTGGGCCGCGACGACCTCCTGAATGAGGACGGCCATAGTAAGTTCCTCATGCTTCAGGTGCCATTTTTTGCGGCTCCAGTAGGCCCGTTCATTCCATTTTGAGGCCCAGATCTGTTTTATCCGTGACCAGAGGAGCGACCAGTCATCCGGCCAGGCCAGTCCCTCGTCCGTCATGGCCCGTCGCAGGGATTTAGGCAGCGTCGGCGGGGCGCTGAGCCGGCTGATACATTGCCGCAGTTTAAGGAGATTCCGGGGCGGATTCTGGTCAAGCACGTGTGTAAGTTCGTTATAATCTTTCAGAAGGGGCTGGTTCGCCTTTATGGCCAGCACCCTCTCGCAACTGCGAAAAGGGATGGCCGCAGAGCGTGGTATATGGAGCCAAGCCGGTATTTTGTCTTTGAGTTCCTGGAGTTTAAGGGACTTGCCGCCCACTATCTTACTGGTGAAATTTTTACTTGCCGCGGCGTAGCTGGTAAATGTAACCCGGTGGGCGCGGGCCGTCGGCAGCTTTGCTTTTGGGCTGGATTTTTTCCGGGCCGCGCCGTCCTTTTGCTGCTGGTATTCCACCTCTCCCGAGGAATTTATTGTCAGTTTTATGTTTTTGCCCTGGTATGACTTCAGGTCGTTGAATATTTCAGGTTCATAGCAGGTCGCAAAGAGGATTCCGGCGTT
>DRPV01000314.1 GCA_011330685.1 Desulfobacterales bacterium | reverse complement strand
TCACGGCTACGGCCCGGAGCAGGGCTATTCCTGGCTCAGCGAGGTGCTTATAGACAAGGCCTACAGACCTCTCGGCGTGGAATTAAAAACCTCGGAGATCTTTATTTCCGACGGCTCTAAATGCGATACCGCCAATATCCTGGATATCTTTGATTTAAACAACAAGGCGGCCATTTGCGACCCGGTCTATCCAGTCTATAATGACACCAATGTTATGGTCGGCCGCGGCGGTGAGGCCGACAGTCAGGGTTATTACCAGGGCATCACCTACCTGCCCTGCACAGCGGAAAACAACTTCACCCCGGCTTTGCCTGCCGACAGAGTTGATCTCATCTACCTCTGTTATCCCAATAATCCCACCGGCACGGTGGCCACCAGGGAACAATTACAGACCTGGGTGGATTATGCCATTGCCAACGAGGCCATAATTCTCTTTGATGCCGCCTACGAGGCCTTCATCCGTCAGGCGGAAATTCCCCACTCCATCTATGAAATACCAGGGGCTCGGAAATGTGCTATTGAATTTCGCTCCTTTTCCAAAACAGCGGGTTTTACCGGAGTACGCTGCGGTCTGACCGTTATTCCGGAGGAGTTAAAGGGCCGTACCGCGGGAGGGGATGAAATCTCTTTGAACCAGTTATGGAACCGGCGGCAAGGTACCAAATTCAACGGGGTATCCTACCCGGTTCAGAGAGCGGCGGCAGCGGTATATTCCACTGAAGGCTGGGCTCAGGTAACCGAAACCATTGATTATTATCTAAAGAATGCCAGGCTCATCCTTGAGGGCCTGACGGCAATGGGTATCACCTGCGTTGGGGGCGTGAATTCCCCTTATATATGGCTCAAGAATCCGGCTGGGATGTCCAGTTGGGATTTATTTGACCAGTTGCTGACGGAATGCCATGTTGTAGGCACGCCGGGCAGCGGCTTCGGCCCCAGCGGCGAGGGGTATTTCCGCCTCTCCGCCTTTGGCGAGCGGGAACATGTCCAGGAAGCAATCAGCCGGATTCAGACGAAGTGGAGTTAAAATACCCCATGGCCATGGAGAATATTAAGGCCGATGATGATTAAAACCAGGCCGCCGACAATCTCCACCCTGGGGCCGAGACGCGATGAGTGCCCGGCGAAATGCCCCAGGTGAATACCAAGGGCGGTGAGCAGGGCGGCAACTATGCCGATAACAAAGGCCGGGAACCAGATACTCACCTTTAAGACCGCAAAACTCAAACCCACGGCCAGGGCGTCAATACTGGTGGCTACGGCTAATATTACCATGGTACGGCCTCGGGTAGGGTCACCACGTTCCTCCGCCTCCTCCGTCTTGAGGGCCTCAATAATCATCCGGCCGCCGACAAAGGCCAAAAGGGCAAAGGCCAGCCAATGATCCACTCGTTCAATAAGATGTCGTACCGAAAACCCCAGAGCCCAGCCGATTATATTCATCCCGGCCTGAAAAAGCCCAAAATGCCAGGCCAGGCGGAAGGTATGACGCCAGCTCACCCTGGGCAGGGCAATACCAGCGGCCAGAGCCACGGCAAAGGCGTCAACAGCGAGGGCCGCCGCGATTAAGAAAATGGTACTAAGAGACATAAAAGTTTATTCTGTAATTTCTCATCCTTGGCCGCAAATCGCGGAAAATACGAATACAAATGGCGGCAATAATTCTTAATATAACCTTCCTATCCCATAAACTCAATAAACAAAATGCCTGAAATTATTACCTTTATCGGCTGGCACGACAGCGGCAAGACCACCCTGGCCAGCCAGGTGGTCTCCCATCTCAAAAAAGACGGCTACCGGGTGGCGGTCATCAAGTCCAGTGAAGAGCATGGCATCGGTTTTGACACCCCTGGAACGGATTCCTACAAGCACAAAGAGGCCGGAGCCGATTCTGTCCTCTTTGTGGCCCCGGATCAGATGGTTATGATGACCGAAAACGCCGGTCAGCCCCTCACCTCCCTGGTACACCAATATTTTACCGATGTTGATATAGTTATCGGCGAGGGTTTTAAAACCGCCGTGGGCGTCGCCAAGATCGAGGTGGTGCGTGATTACAAGCAGCATCTGCGCGATCAGGTGGAGGGGGTTATTGCCGTGGCCACCACCCTTGATATCAGCGGCCTCAAAGTCTTTGACCTTAACGACAGCCAGACGATTGCCGCCTTTATCCGTCAGCGTTTTCTCGCTAATGCCCCGCCCCAGGCTCCTGCCAGGGCCGTCCTCTGGGTTAACGGCCGCCAGGTGCCCCTGAAAAGCTTTGTCCAGAATGCTCTCTCCGAGACC
>DRPV01000313.1 GCA_011330685.1 Desulfobacterales bacterium | reverse complement strand
CTCGTGCAGATCGGTAAATTCACCACAGAGATTGACAATAGCGTTAATCCCCTGTTCCCGGATTGAATCCAGCTCCGCGTAAGACATGGGGGCGTATCCGGTAGCCAATTGCGGGGTAATCCAGGTAAGTTGATAGAGCATTATTGCTCACCAGCGGCCTTGACCCGCAAGGAAGAAAAATCGTATTCCCCGGCAAAAAAACGTTCCACATAGGGCCGAACATCCATTCCATCCTTTAATATCATATCCATAAGTTTGGTACTGCCCAATAAAGCGCCTAAGACCTCTAATTTATGTCCCAGTTTCTTACATTTTATACCCGAGATCCGGGCATCAAGCAAATCGGCTCTGGAATCAACTTCAAAGCCGAGACGCCGCAAAACAATAGTCACAAATTCAATCCGCAGGGCTCTGCCACTGTAGTTACCACCACCGCCGGCAAAACGGAACTGGCAGTAATTTGCCCGCGCATCCCGGCCACACAGGGCATCCACCAGGGTAAAATGATAACCGAAACGCATATTGAAATTCAGGTAATCCCGGCCAATTACGGCATAAGAGGCATAATCACCGGCATTTTTCATTGCCATACCGCCGGCCAGAGCCACATCATCAAAGTTCTTCCAGTCAAAATGGCTGTGCGAATGCCAATCAATTCCCACTTGACTCATCCCCCGCCAGATTGCCCCAAAGGGGATTGAGCAAACCTGCTCCGGTAAGATGTTCCTGGCGCTGGTATCATCATCTATCCCCCCGCCCACGTCCAACAGATATACCTCAAGAGGTAAATCGGTTTGCAGCTCTCTTGCTCTGCCGGAAGATCCGGAAATTCTGTCACCAAGAGAAAACATGGCCTGCACGGCCTGTTCATGAGTATAGCGGATAATATCATGCATCGAGCGGCATGAACTGGGCAGAAAATCAGCTGACCTGGAATCAATTAGTTTCAGCGGGGTTATAAAATCCAGCATCGCCCGCAGTTTCTTAAAATAGGGTAGATCTCTGACGATTTGGCCCGCCTCGTCACCCTGAAGCAACGCTTCAACCCGGCCCGCATAAACCCGGCGCTGATCAGCGTCAACGGTAACGATCTGACCATGGGTAAGAATTGTGGTGGCATCTTGGGTATCGACCAGCAGAGGAACCCCAAATTCACGGCAGACAGTGGCAAAATGCCCGGCTGTTGACCCCTCATCGGCGACAACAGCTGCCAGACGGTTCATGACCCGGACAATTGAAGGGGGCGTAAAACGGGTTACCAGAACAGCTCCGGACGGTATATCATCCAAGCCCCCCATCCCGGCCTGATAAACCGTACCCGCCGCTCTACCACCGGCAGCTCTTTGTCCGCCGCGCAAAAGGGGTTCAAGCTTTATATCAGAGGCGGTGGACTTATTAGCGGCGCTTTGGACGGGTTCCAGGCTCAGGGGACGGGCCTGCAACAAAAAGAATTTATCATCCTTAGTCTTGGCCCACTCCACATCCTGGGGAGAGCCGAATAAAGCTTCAATGGCCATCCCCCAGGAGGCCAGCTGTCTGACCTCGGAATCTGAAAGTGTCAGTGAGCTTACAGTCTCACTCGTCAGAGGAGCAGCCATAAGTTTGTCGTGGCGGATAAGGAGTTCTTCCTTCTGGCGGCCCGGAACTTTTCTGATAATCCCCTGGTTCAGGCGCTCAATGGAAAAAACATCGGGGCTCACGGCACCATTGGCCAGGGGCTCTCCCAATCCATGAACAGCATGAATAACCAGCATATCGTCACCCCCGGCAAGCGGATCTGAGGTGTAGACAATCCCGCTTGCCACCGCCTCAACCATCGCCAGAACAAGCACGGCAATGGGCGCCTCCTCATCCGCCAGGCCAAGATTAATACGATAGAAAAGGGCCTCAGGACTGTATTTAGAGGCCGCGACATTTAGATAGCTAAGCAGTATTGTCTCACGCTTGGCCGCGAGGATTGTCCTGTACTGACCGGCAAAGGAATATTCACTATCTTCGCTGATGGCGGAAGAACGGACGGCGGTCAGCATTCCAGCGCCATAATGTTCTTCCATCTCCTCATAGGCCG
>DRPV01000312.1 GCA_011330685.1 Desulfobacterales bacterium | reverse complement strand
CCTGTACGTGAGGAGGGCGAAACGGACGAAGATGGGGTGCATCTGAATAGTTACAACTTTTCAATCATTAAACGCGGGTGAGCCATGTCAACAGCCATACTTCAAGAACGTCAGGATCAGATGTGCCGCACCGAGTCGGGCAGCAAATTCAGCATTGTCTGTGATAAGGAGTCCCTGGCCGGGGCAATCAGCCAGCGGGCCTGTGTGTTCTGCGGTTCCAGGGTGGTGCTCTATCCAATTGCCGATGCCCTTCATCTTGTCCATGGGCCCATTGGCTGTGCGGTGTATACCTGGGATATTCGGGGGGCTTTGTCCTCCGGGCCGGAGCTGCATCGCTTGAGTTTCTCTACAGATCTGCAGGAGAGGGATGTGATCTTCGGCGGAGAAAAAAAATTATACGCCGCCTTGATGGAGCTCATCGAACGTCATCAACCCAAGGCGGCCTTTGTCTATTCCACCTGTATTGTCGGGATTATCGGTGATGATCTCAAGGCAGTCTGTAAAAGAGTCGCCCTGAAAAAGGGGATTCCGGTGCTGCCTGTGCAGTCGGAGGGGTTTAAAGGCAATAAACGGGACGGCTATCGAGCGGCCTGTGAGGCCATGTTTAATCTGGTGGGTACGGGTGATACCAGCGCTATCCCAGCCAAAAGCATTAATATTCTTGGCGATTTTAATCTGGCGGGCGAGATATGGATGATCCGGGAGCTCTATAACAGAATTGGCATTAATGTGGTGGCCAATATCACCGGCGACGGCCGGGTGGCGGATATCTGCCGGGCTCACGGCGCCTCCCTGAATGTGGTGCAATGTTCCGGCGCTACCATGCATCTCGCCAGGATGATGGAAAATGAGTACGGCATTCCGAACCTGCGGGTCTCTTATTTCGGGGTGGAGGATATGGCCGAGTCCCTCTACAGCGTGGCTGAATTTTTTAAGGATAAAGAGGTGATGGCCCGCGCCCGGCAGGTGGTCAAGGATGAACTTGAGAAGATTTATCCCCAGCTCATGGCCTACAAAAAGGCCTTAAATGGCAAAAAGGCGGCTATTTACGTGGGCGGGGCTTTCAAGGCCTTTTCCCTGGTCAAGGCCTTTCGGCTTCTCGGTATGGAGGTGGTCATGGTGGGTTCCCAGACCGGTACCGAGGAGGAGTATAAGGAACTGCAGGAGATTACCGCCCCTGGAACTATTATTGTCGATGATTCCAATCCCCTGGAACTTTCTTCATTTCTCAAGGAGAAGGAGGTGGATATCTTTGTCGGCGGGGTAAAGGAACGGCCCATCGCCTATAAATTAGGCGTTGGCTTTTGCGATCATAACCATGAGCGCAAGGAGGCTCTGGCCGGGTTCAGCGGCATGCTTAATTTCGCCAAAGAGGTTTATAGCTCGGTAATGAGTCCAGTCTGGAAATTCATGCCGCGAATGGAGGCTCAAAATGACTGATAACCATGCCCCGGTACGGGGAATAAATGAGTTTAAAAATACCGCCCAAAGCGTTGGCCGGGCGGGCGGCAAGCGGCGCCAGGCACCTAATTACATATCTACCACCAATGCCTGCAAGCTCTGTAAGCCCATGGGCGCGGCGCTGGCTTTCCGGGGTATTGAGGGGAGCATGCCTTTTCTGCACGGCTCACAGGGCTGCGCTACTTATATGCGGCGCTATATTATCAGCCATTTCAACGAACCTATGGATATCGCCTCGTCGTCCCTTGGTGAAAAGCACGCTGTGTTTGGCGGCGGCCCTAACCTGAAATTGGGGCTTACTAATATTATCAAAAAATTTCATCCCCGGTTTATCGGTATCGCCTCCACCTGTCTCACCGAGACCATAGGTGATGATGTCCCCATGCTGATTAACGAGTTTATCAGGGAGAATGAATCGGCCTCTGAACTGCCGGCTCTGGTTTCGGTTTCCACTCCGTCATATAGCGGTACTCATATGGAGGGCTTTCATGCCGCGGTCAAGGCGGTACTGAAAACTCTGGTCGAGCCCGGCCAAGGCGAGGATATGATTAATTTACTGCCAGGCTTTTTGTCCCCGGCAGAGATTCGTCATTTGCAAGAGATTGTGGAGGATTTTGGGCTCAGGGGGGTTGTCTTGCCCGATATCTCCGAGACCCTGGATGGCCCGGCCCTGGCAGAGCATGAATTGATTCCCCGTGGCGGGACGAAAATTTCCGCGATTCGGGCTATGGGCAGAGCCAGGGCCACTCTGGAATTCGGCCGCACCATGGCGGATAGTGATTCCGGCGGTTCCTGGCTCGCGCGGCATAAAGGGGTGGAAAATTATCGTTTGGGAACCCCCATTGGTTTGCGTGAGACTGACCGATTTCTGGCGGTTCTTGAACAATTAAGCGGCATTACCACCCCGGAAAAATATCTCTCTGAGCGGGGACGGCTGCTGGATTCCTTTACTGACGGCCATAAGTATGTTTTTGGCAAACGGGCCGTCGTTTACGGTGAGGAAGACCTGGTGGCGGGCATGACCTCCTTTCTGGCCGAGATTGGCGTGCAGCCGGTACTCTGCGCTTCGGGCGGTAAATCCGGCAAATTACAAGAGGCGGTAAGTGAGGTCAGTCATGACCTGAGCCTGGAAACTCCCGTGGTTCAGGAAGGAACAGACTTTTACGATATTGCCGAACAGACCGAGGCCCTGAAGCCCGATTTTATTATTGGTCACAGCAAGGGATATCATTTGGCCCGCAAGCTCGCTATACCCATGATCCGGGTCGGCTTTCCCATCCATGACCGTATTGGCGGCCAGCGGCTGATGCATATCGGTTACCGGGGAGCTCAGAACCTCTTTGATCTGATTGCCAATACCTTATTAGATAAAAAACAGAGCGATTCGGAGATTGGCTATAGCTATATGTAGTCAGGGGACAGAGGACAGAGGGCTGGGGGCAGAATTTTTTTCACGTTTTTTTGCGAAAATCATTCTGGCCCCGGATAAAAACAAAACATTCGTTATTTTGGCATGTTTTTGGCCGGAATTCAGGAAGTTGAATTTAATCTTTATAGAGGCATATTATGGGAAAAATGGGGAAAATGACAAAAACAGAGCAGCGGGATTACAGTAAACATCCATGTTTCAATGCCAAGGTAAAGGGGCAGTTTGGCCGGGTTCATCTGCCGGTTGCCCCCAATTGCAACATCAAATGCAATTATTGTAACCGTAAATATGACTGTGTTAATGAATCACGTCCTGGGGTGACCAGTAATCTGCTGTCGCCCGGTCAGGCCCTGGTCTATGTGGAGAAGGTTCTGGAGAAGGAGCCGCGGATTACGGTGGTGGGTATTGCCGGGCCGGGCGATCCCTTTGCCAATGCCGAAGAGACTCTGGAGACCATGCGTCTTATTCGGGCCCGTTTTCCGGAGATGATCCTCTGTCTCTCCAGTAATGGCCTGGCTCTGGCCCGGTATGTTAACGATATTGCCGAGATTGGTGTCTCCCATGTGACGGTGACGGTGAACGCCGTTGATCCTGAGGTTGGTAAAAATATTTATAGCTGGGTGAGGGACGGTAAGGTCATATATCGCGGTCTACAGGCGGCGGAATTGTTGCTGGCCCGCCAGTTGGAGGCCATTAAGGCTCTTAAAAGGCATGGTGTAACCGTAAAGATTAATACCGTCGTTGTTCCGGGGATAAACGATCATCATGTGACCGCCATTGCCAGGAAGATGAAGAGCCTGGGGGTTGATCTCTTAAACTGTATGGCTATGTTTCCCAACGCTGGTACTCCCTTTGCCGATATCATCGAGCCTGATAAAAAGATGATTGGCGAAATCAGACAGCAGGCGGAAAAATATCTGCCGCAAATGCGCCATTGCACCCGCTGCCGGGCCGATGCCGTGGGCCTGCTGGGACAAGATCAGAGCGCTGAAATGTCAGGCTGCCTGTCGGACTGCTCCCGGATGCCCATGAAACCAAAGGATGAGAGACCATATATCGCAGTAGCCAGCATGGAGGGGGTATTGATTAATCAACATCTTGGTGAGGCTGAAAGGTTACAAATCTGGGCTCAGGAAGGTGATGGGTTCAAGATGATCGAGGAGCGGGCTACCCCCAAGGCTGGCTGCGGCCCCAAGAGATGGCTCTACCTTGCCAGAACCTTAAATGACTGTAAGGCCGTGGTGGTGAGCGGTATCGGCAGTAATCCCAAAAATATTTTAGAAAAATACGGCATACGGGCCTATACAATGAATGGCTTTATTGAATTGGGGCTTGAAGCCACGTTTTCCGGCCGTCAGGATAAAATTGATGCCATGAAAGGCCGGGCCGCGGCCTGCGCCGACAAGGCTCAATGCGCCGGCGGCGGGGGCGGTTGTCTGTAAATCGTGTAACCGTTCACCTGCTATGGCTATTGGTCTCGTCATGACTTTCATGTTTCGTAGTACCTCGATGAGCGGGCAGGGCTGTTACTAAAAATCTATAATTGGAGAAAAACAATGGCAAACATGAAAATAGCAGTCGCCTCTACAGACGGCGTCAATGTTAATCAGCATTTTGGCCGGGCCGAAAAGTTCTTAATTTATGAAGTTGTTCCGGCCTCCTTTAATCTGGTAGAGGAGTTGGAGGTCGCTCCTTATTCTTCTGGGAAGGAGGATAAAAAGCACCAATTTGATCAGGCTCGTTTTGCCGGGGTGGCGGAGAAGCTCCGTGGCTGCGAGAAGATGTTCACCGCCAAAATTGGTGATATTCCTGCGGCGGAGTTAAGAAAAATGGGAGTTGAGCCGGTTGTGTACGAGGGCCTGATTGCCGATATTAATCTCTAAAATGCTGCGACCACGGTCGTAGGCGAAGGAAATTTAAACATGAAGAAACCCAAATATCATATATTAATCTGTTCCAGTTCCCGTCTGCAGGGCGAACCTAAAGGGGCCTGCAAGAGCCGGGGGAGCAGCGGCTTTTTACCCTATATCGAGGAGGAACTCAGCGATCGTGGTATTGAAGACGTACTGTTGAGCAATACCGGCTGTCTTAAACTCTGTGATGAGGGGCCGGCCATGGTGATTTATCCTCAAGGCTGGTGGTACACCGGTCTGACGGAGGATAAGATTGATCAGATCCTCGATGCCCTGGAAGATGGTGAGGCGGCCGCTGATTTGTTGGCCTGATGGGTAACCGTTCAGCTGCACCCCATTTTCGTCCGTTTCGGAGTCTACGCTTACCTGTCCACCTCACGTACGGGGTGTACAGACTCGGTGGCCAAAACGAACGAGGAAAGCGAAGACTCCGAGCTGGAGCACATCCGGAGTCTTCGCT
>DRPV01000311.1 GCA_011330685.1 Desulfobacterales bacterium | reverse complement strand
AATGCCAAAAGAACAGGGTTTTTAGAATCTCGCTCCGCTGCCGGGGGACAATTTTATCCGGCTGCAGACTTTTGACAAAGGCCAGGTTCTGGGCCAGGTTCTCGTCATCAGGCGCATAGCGTTGAGCCCGGCGATAATTCAAGATGGCCCGGCCCATATCATGAAGCCGAAACCAGGTATTACCGATATCATAATATAATTTAGCGTTGTGAATCCCACTCCGCCTTAAACGTTCATAACGCAGCAGAGCCTTATTATATAACTCCGCCGCCTCCGCGCCCTCTCCCGCCTTGCCGGCCTGCCGGAAATAGTCATTGGCCTCCCTGAACATCATCAGGGCCTCTTTATGGCTCAGAGCCGCAGGGGCCGCCTGGGCCGGATTCGGGAATAAAGAGGCTAACAGCAGACCAATAATAAAGAGAGGAATATTTAACCTCAACGAATGACAGGGGGACAGCGGCCTAATTCTCATATCTTTTTCCCTCCCGGCTGACGGACGCTTAAGTCAATTTTCCGGGCGGCCTCACCGGCCATGGCCAACAGGTTCTCAAGCTTTACCGGGGCGGCTGAACCGGCATAGACCCCGGCCTCACATTTTTTCAGTACCTCTAACATCCGTTTAACCTCTTCGTCCCCGACCCCACGTTTATAGAGGGCCTCTCTGATATCGGCGTTAGTGAGCAAGGCCTGCTTCAGGTTCAGTTTCAGCCTCAAATAGCGGGTCAAGGCCTTGCTCAGGTGTTCATAGCCCTTGCCGTCGCCAAGGGGCTTTATCTCCCGCAGCTCTTTACGCAGTGTCTGATAGGCGTTACGGGCCGCCCGCCGGGAGTTGAGCGCCGGCCACCGGCGCCGGAGTACAATTATCAATAAAATCAGCAGATAAAAGAGCGGCGGCAGAGCGATAACCGCCCCAACCACAAGCCGGTCGGGAATACCGGCCGTAGCCTGTTCCTCGTTAACCAGGGCATCAGGGGTATCATAATTATAATTTATGCCGCCCCCGGCCTGTTTAAGGCCCTGTTTATTACCGATGACCGGCCCGAGTCCCTGGGCGTCAGCGGCCGTCACCACCCGGTTGGCACTCACCTGCAGCGGCACCGGCCTGGAGTGGACAGTCTCATAGCGGCCGGTTTTAGGATTAAAGAAGCTCAACGACAAGGGCGGAATACTGCGCACTCCGGGATGACGAACCCGTACGGTCTGGGTAAAGGTTTTCAAGGGGCCCTGCCCTTCACCAGCCGCCATCTCAATAGGTACTTTAAAATCACGGGCCGGCAACTGAGCGCGCAGGGAGGGCAAATGGACATAATCGGCGTAAGGGCCGGCCACCTGAATGGTGAGGGTAATGGGGTCCCCCACCCGTACCTTACGGGGTACAGCTAACACCAGCAGGGAGTAATTACCCACCAGGCCGTTAAAATCAGCGGGACGCCCCTCAGTGGGCAGAGGCTTCACGGTTAATTCCAAGGGATTGCCTGGTACCACTACACTTTTATATAGGGACTGACCAAAAAAATTATCATTAAAAAATGGAGAGAATGAACGGCTGCGGGCCTGGGGAGCCAGGGTCTTGGCAGATACTGTCGATTGAGCCAGCTTGATGGAACCGGCCTCTTTGGGAACCAGCACCAGATTGAAGGACAGGGTGGTAAAATTCAGGCCCTCCAGACTGCCCGTTCCTTTCCGAGCCGCCACCTCCAAGCCGCCGCTTAGAGTCAGATTGATGATATCAGCTTTATTTACCGGGCCGGAAGCGGCGGAATCAACCCGCACCTTCAGCTTATCATTACGCAAAAAAGGCAGGTTGAAATTAAAGCCCTTAACATCCCGGCCAATATACCAGGTAACGGTGAGCCGCACCGGCTCTCCCACATAGCAGGTATTCTTCTCTAAATGGAGGCGTAATTTAAAATCCCGCAACTCATGGGGCGGCATGGCCAGAACATCAATGGGGGTGGTGAAATAATCCCGCCCGTTGATTTTAAGTTTAAGAGCGGGAATAGTCAGTTGGCCGGCCTTCAGGGGCGTTAACCGGTAGTTAAAGACATAACCCTCATGGCTCACCTTGGAGAGCTGGCCGTTGACAAAGGATATGGAGGAGCTGCTGTTCTGCTGGCCGCCCAGAGATTCAACCTTAAAATCGGTGAGGGCGGAGAGATCAGGGACACCCGGCGAGTCATTTCCATCCACCTGAATCTGCAGCATAAGTCCCTCACCCACAGAGACATGCTGCTGATCTACCACGGCATTAACACTGATATCCGCCGCCAATGCCGCTCCAGCCCCGAGGGCAAAAATGACCGTCAGTATCATCAGCGGCAATTGCCACCTAATGACCGCCTGAAAATATCTACCAGTCTTTATCAACCGCTTCATATTGACTTCTCTTTATCACCTGACGGTGTAAATCATTCAACCTCTCCTGCTGTAAAATATCCCTGGCAGTCTGGTTATTATTAGCCTGAGCACCGGTAACAGGAGGCCTCTTTGCGTGAGTCTGCTTGTTTTGAACAGCCTTATCGGCCGCGGCACCTTTTTTCTTCCCGGCTTCAGCGGCCTTTTTAACGCTGCTTTCAGGACTATGGCGGTTAGCCTTGTTACTGCCCTGCGCAGCGTTTTTCTTCCCCTTTTTATTCGGCTTGGTTTGCGGTTTATTCGGCTTTTTGGCCAATAAATCGACCATGGCCTGCCGCAGTTTATCCGCCGCTTTTTTCTGATTAGCTGCCGCTTTTCCCGGCTTTTTATTCTCTAAATTCCGCAGGGCCTTTTGCTGATTTTCCATGGCCTGACGTAGATCTTTACCCGCCTTGGTACCCTGGCTGTCCCGGCGCGCGGCCTGCTGTTTGGCCAATTTATCCGCCAGCTGCCGGGTCTCATTATTTAATTTCTTCTGCTTCTCCGCGGCAGCAGTTCCCTTACCCATCTTACCCTTACCGGATTTAGCCACCTGACGATTCCCGGCGGCCATGGCCGCCTGTTTTTTACTCATTTTGGCCAATTTGCGAGCCATCTTTTTCCGAGCCTGGCGGGCCGCCCTGGCCGCCTCCTGTTGACGGGCCAGAAACTTTTTAACCGCCTTAATCTTGTCTTTAGCCACCTCAATATTCCGCGCCGCCTTATCAAGACCGGGCTTCAGGGCCATGGCCTGCCGGTAATAGCTTAGACTGCCGGCCATACCCCGCAAAGCCGTCTCCGGGTTCTTTTTGGCAATCTCCTCCGCCTGACGCAGAGTGGCATTACCCTGATTAAATCTCCCGACAGCCTGGAATGCAGGTTTATGGCTCCGGGCAACGGCCTGCTCATAGGCCGCCCTGGCCCCTTTAAAATCTCCCAGCTTGTATAGGGTATCACCGAGATCAAAATAAACGTATGGCGAATCAGGGGCCTTTTTCAGGGCCTGCTGATATTTTTTCTCGGCCTCTTTAAATTTCCCCTGTTTGTAGACCGCGTTCCCCTCCTTAATCAGAGAAGAAACAGACTGAGCCCGGGCCGCCGTGACCGGCACCAGCAGCAGGATAAGACCGACAATCCCGGCCTTAACAGCCCCGTTGCCGACAGCGTTTCCCGGAGTCCGCCCCCGGCCGGCAATAAGTATATCCAACAGCAGACAAAACAGGGCCGCCCCTAAAAATATCTGGAATTTTTCTTCATACTGGCGATGAGTGCGGCTGGCCAGCTCTTTTTTAGCGGAACGGGCCATTATCTGGCGGTAGACCTGGCCCAGATTAATAGTGCCGGTGGCCACGGGCAGATAGAGACCGCCGGGCGTCGCCATGGCCATCCGCCGCAAAACGCCGGCATCAAGCTTACTCCAGACCTCACGGCCCTTGTATTTTAAAAAGCTCTTATGACCCTGAGCGTCAAGGACTGGAATGCGGCTGCCCTCCTTGTCATTGCCGAGGCCCACGATAATCAGTCTTATCCCCCGTTCTCCAACCTTCTTGGCCGCCTCCACCGGGAAGCTGCCATGATCTCCGCCATCGGTAAGCAGGATTATATCCTTATACTGCTTGGCCTGATCGTCAAAAACCTGATTCAGCACGGTACGCAGGGCATCACCGAGCTTGGTACCGCCGCGAGAAACGGAATCCCGGCCGATATTATCCAGGGCTAGGCGGAAGAAGCCATAATCCAAGGTCAGAGGGCATTTAATCACCGCGTTACCGGCAAAGGTGACCAGGGCGACCCGGTCACCGTTCAGAGAGGCGATGGTGTCTTTGATGGCCATCTTGGCCTGGGTCAGGCGGTTGGGCCGCAGATCTTCAGCCAGCATACTGCGGGAGACATCGAGCATAAAGACCACATCCCGGCCGCTGCGTTTAATGACCACATCCTTGCGGTTCCAGGCCGGACGGGCCAGAGCAATAATCAAAAAAATCAGCCCGATTATAATCAGCACCGGCCGCCACCAGAGCCGCCGGCCGATTAGCGGTTTTACGGCATTCCCGCCGCTCAGCGCCAGAGCCTGTACCGCCTGTCGCCGCTTACGAGCCGCATAGATAAACAGAGCCGCGGGCAGCGGAAGCAGCCAGAGGAGATAGAGCATATTTATATGATAAAGGTGCATGGCCATCTTATGGTATTCTCCTGAATACGGTACATCTTAAAGCCGTTTCCAACAGCAGAAGAAGCAGGGCGCTCAGGGCAAAATAGAAGAAATGCTCTTTATAATTCAGGAAACGAATACTTTCCACCTTGCTCTTTTCCAACTTATCAATCTGCTTATAAACATCCTGCAGGGCCTTGCCGTTCCCCGCCATCTTAAATATCCCCCCGGTCTTGGCGGCAATCGCGGCCAACAGCTTCCGGTCGACGCCGTTTCCGGTTCTGAACATCTGGGTGCCGAAGATGGTCTGAACCTTAACCACATCATTACCGCCAACCCCGATAGCGTATATCTTAATTCCCCATTTTTTGGCCAGGGCGGCGGCCGCCTCCGGCGTATAACGTCCGGCATTATTGGCGCCGTCAGTCATGAGGATAATAATCTTGCTCTTAATTTTATAATTTTTGGCCGCCGTGCCGGTCTCCCTGGCCATGGTTTTCTCCGCCACATGAAGACGAGCGGCAGCGAGGGCAATGGCATCACCAATGGCGGTACGATTCTCCGGGCTCCGCGACGGCACCACCTTAATACTGTCTAAAAAATCACGCAGCGGCCCCCGGGCCAGAGTCAGGGGGCAGATGGTATCGGCATAGCGGGCAAAGGTTATCATACCGATGAGATCGTTGGGACGGCCGGGTAATGAACCGCCGCCGTTGACAAATTCAGAGAACACCTTTTTTACCACCGACAGACGAGTCATTTTACGGCCGTCAAAATCCATTTCACGCCCCATGCTGCCTGAACGATCCAGCACCATTTCCATGGCAACACCATTATTGACCTCACGAATATTCTCCATGCCGCTCTGCGGCCGGGCCAGGGCAATAATCAACAGGGCCAGGGCCGCCAGCCGCAGCAAGAGGGGCAGCCGGTGCAGACGGCAGCGCCAGCCCGCCTGGGCCGGTACCAGGCTCAAACTGGAAAAGGTCAGGGCCGGCCCCCGGCTTCGGAGCCTTAGATAAAGAATAAGCGGCAGGAGCAGCAGGAGCACCAGGGCCAGGGGATCAGCGAATCTCATGATTTATACTCCAGAGCCGGCAGAGGCTTCTCATCATCAACCTCACGCTCAGAGCCGTCGGTCTCATCAATAAAACGCCGGCAGATAGTAACTGCCATCTCAATATCATCCACCTCCGGCTGATGACGGGCGAATTT
>DRPV01000310.1 GCA_011330685.1 Desulfobacterales bacterium | reverse complement strand
GCCATTTCCTTATCCACGGTTTCTTTGGCCTCCTCCGGGAGCTTGGTACTCTTGATCTTTTTGTTGAGGTCAGCAAGATCAACATTATCGTCCTCCTCCCCCAGCTCTTTGCGAATGGCCTTCAGTTGCTGCCGTAAAAAATATTCCCGCTGTTTTTTATCAATATCAGCCTTCATGCTCTTTTGAATTTCAGCGCTGGCATCCAGGGTCTCCAACTTCTTGTTGATCTCCATGGTTACCTTTTTCAGAAGCTCGGCGATGGGCTCTATCTCCAGGACTTCCTGCTCCTCCTCCAGGCGCAACCCTAATTGAGACCCGGCGAGATAGGCGACATGAAAGGGATTTTCCAGGGCCATTATGGTCATGGTCAACTCTTCGGGGAGCTTCGAGAGCTCAGCCATGCGTTTAAACTGAGTGCGCAGGTTTAAAATCAGGGCATCTATCTCCTGGCTCTTAACCGTCCGCATGGGAATTTCTGCCACTCGTCCCTTGTGGTACGGGGCATTCTGGGTGTATTCCAATATCTTGATTTTCTTGACGGAACTGATCAGAACATTATAGACATCCTCCTTACCCTTGGACATCTTATGGATATACCCCAGGCTGCCGATATTAAACAGATGATCCTCCGGCTTGGGAGAAGTAGTCTTACCGCTCTTTGTGGGCCGATGGGCCATCAGGGCGACCAGATGGTCGGTGACCAGGGCCTCGTCTATGAGCTTTTTGGATTCTTTATGGCTTATCTGGAGCGGAAACCCCATGCCGGGGAAAAAAACAAAGCCCTGCAAGGGCAGAATAGGCAATATTTCCGGCACCTTCAAGACTTCGGGGCTGTCGCCGCTATTTTGTTCCGGATTTTTATCGTTTTTCATCTCTTATCCAGTCCTTTTATATTATTTAACGTAACCGTTCACCTGCACCCCATCTCGGAGTCTACGCTTACCTCGTCCGTTTCGCCCCCCTCACGTACAACAGGTACGCTTCGGGGGCCGAAACGGACGAGGTAAGCGTAGACTCCGAGATGGGGCACATCTGAACGGTTACTATTTAACCACTATCTCAACTGTATTCTGTGTCTTAAGCAGAGGCATACGCACCTCGAGAAACCCATGCCGGCATTCTGAAATCACCCGGCTGGTATCAATTCTGCGCGGCAGAACAAGCTGACGTTCAAAACGGCCATATTCGATCTCCAGCTGATGAACCGTGCTTATGCCGTTCACCGGGCATTTTCTCTCCCCTTTGATGGTCAACATCCTGGGCTCAACGACAACCTTTATCTGTTGTGCGTCAATTCCAGCGGCCTCCATGAAAACAATGAGATCAGTGTCAGACTCGTAAAGATCAACAGGCGGCTCCCAGAGGGAAAATGATGATGAGGTCATCCTGGTAATCACCATCTTACGCATAATTCTGCCAAACTGCTTATCCATATCAACCCTCGGTTTTTAAATTCGGGCAGCTAACAGCAGCACCCCAGATTCGTGCATCTATACCTTCGGAACTTGCAGGCTCAAGCCGGGAACGGAAAACTCCACATCCACCACAAGCCTTTATGTGGTTTTAATCCTTCAGCTTAAATTTTCACACAAAATTATAGCATTTTGCATAAAAAATTAGTAGGTATCTCTACTTAGACGTCTTGTCATAAATTTAAATTTTCAATGAGGTAGCAATAATGACCGCGAAAAAGATATTTCTGCCGGAAAACGAAATGCCAAGCCAATGGTATAATGTGGGGCCTGATATCCCCAATGGTTTACAACCGCCCTTAGACCCGGCCACCGGCCAGCCCATGGGGCCTGAAAAGTTGTCCGCCATCTTCCCCATGGCCATTCTGGAACAGGAAATGACGGATCAACGGTGGATAGATATTCCTGAAGAGGTGCGCGATATCTACAAAATCTGGCGGCCGTCACCGCTGATCAGGGCCGACAACTTAGAGAAGGCCATCGGCACCAAGGCCAGAATCTATTATAAATATGAGGGCGTGTCACCGGCAGGCAGTCATAAACCCAACAGCGCCGTAGCCCAGGCCTACTACAATAAAGAGGCGGGTATAAAACGCCTCGCCACCGAGACCGGAGCTGGTCAGTGGGGCAGCGCCCTGTCCTTTGCCGCCCATAAATTCGGCTTGGAGTGCAAGGTCTATATGGTGCGCATATCTTACGACCAGAAACCCTACCGCAAGAGTATGATGAATACCTATGGGGCGGAGATTGTGGCCAGCCCCAGCGAGGATACCGAATTCGGCCGCCAGATGCTGAAAGATAACCCTAATTCCAATGGCTCACTCGGTATCGCCATCAGCGAGGCGGTAATGGATGCCGCCTCCCGTGATGATACCAATTATGCCTTGGGTTCAGTACTGAACCACGTTGTTCTCCATCAATCCATCATTGGCCTGGAGGCCAAAAAACAATTGGCCATGATTGGCGCTGAACCAGATGTCATTATTGGCTGCTGCGGAGGCGGCTCCAATTTCGGCGGTATTGCCGCCCCCTTTGTCGCCGACAAATTAAACGGTAAAAATATCCGCTTTGTCGGGGTTGAACCGGCCTCCTGCCCCACCCTCACCAAGGGTAAACTGGCCTACGACTTTGGTGACGTGGCCAAGGTCACCCCCCTGCTCTATATGTTTACCTTAGGCCACGACTTCATGCCCCCCGGCATCCACGCCGGCGGCCTCCGTTATCATGGCATGTCTCCCATTGTCAGCGCTCTGGTGCGGGAAAATATTATTGAGCCGATAAGCGTCCACCAGTTGGAATGTTTTGAAGCCGGCCGCCTCTTTGCCCAGACCGAAGGGATTATCCCCGCCCCGGAGACCTGTCACGCCATCCGGGCAGCCATTATTGAGGCCACCAAAGACAAGAACGAACCAATCAATATCCTCTTCAACTTTTCCGGTCACGGGATGATGGATATGGTGAGTTATGATAAATTTTATCAGGGTCAGCTTGAAAATTATGATTACCCGGCCGCCGAGATCGCCAAGTCCATGGCCAACCTGCCCAAGGTCGATTAATTGACTTACAGGCAAAGCGGGACGGCTCCCGTCGGCAGAGGCAGTAAATTCATTTTCTTTGCTGTTCGCCTCCTCTTTTGCATCTCTATATCAACCGTTTTCATTCTGCCCCAGGGGGCCGTAAAGGCCGCCGTTCCCCCTGGGGCAACAGTTGCCAAGCTCGTCGTTAAGGGCGGCTTTATCCTGACCAGAGATAAGACGATTATTGCCGAGCTGAATCCCACGGCCCTCTTTATCCCCGCCTCCACCTGGAAATTGGCCACAGCGGCCATGGCCCTTCATCTGTTAGGTGATAATTATCGCTTCGAGACCCGTTTTTTCGCGGATAACAAGGGCCGCCTCTTCATTCAAGGGCGAGGCGCCCCGATGCTCATCTCCGAAGAAATTACGGCCATGCTCCCCAAACTGCGCCGTACTCTAAGCATGCCCGTCAAGACAATTATTATTGACAGCAGCGCCTTTCATCTAAACGGCCCCACCGATGGCAGCGACCAGAGTCTTAATCCCTACGATGCCGGCCTTAACGCCACGGCAGTTAATTTTAACACAGTTCATCTCAGAATAGACAGAGACGGGGTCAGCTCGGCCGAGCCCCAAACGCCGAATCTTGGAATCATGACCCAGGCGGCCGGCCATCTTCCCCCCGGTGAATACCGTCTGCCCTTAACGGCCGCCCAGGCGGGACGTTACGTGGGCCAGCTCTTTGCCGCCCTGAGCGGCTGGCAGGGGGTAAAGATAAAAATGGGGCTGGTACCGGCAGGCCTGCGGCCCGTATTTATTCATTACTCCCGCCGTCCCCTGCGAGAGATTATTCAGGCCATGCTGCTCTACTCCAATAATTTCATCGCCGACCAGATTTTCCTGACCTGCGGGGCACGCCTTTTTGGCTGGCCCGCCACCTGGGCCAAAGGCCGCCGGGCCCTAAATATTTTTTTGCGCCAGCAGGTACGGCTTCCCAAGGGCAGCTATGAGGTTGAGGAGGGCTCCGGCCTCTCGCGCCGCAATCGCATTACTCCCAGAGCCATGCTGACCCTGCTCCGTTATTTCCGGCCCTACGCCCATTTGCTGCCTGAGCATAAAGGCGGCCGCGTAAAATCAGGCACCCTGACCGGGGTTTACAACTATGCCGGGTATCTCCTGACGGCCGGGCAAACAGATCCCTTTGTGATTATGCTCAATCAGCCCCGGAATAACCGTGATGCCATTTTAAACCGTCTCCTTCGGCTCCATAAAAAAAGGGCGGCGCGTAAATCCGCACCGCCCTGAGAGGAAGAAAACTACGCCTACTTAAAACTGTACTGCCAGCTCAAGTGTGGCCTGGTTATCATGATCGTTGTTTTTATATTCATCATGCAGATACTCAAAGATGATGGAGGTGTCATCCCACATATCATAGAGCAGAGCCGTGCCATACTGCGCCTGAGCCAGGCTGGTGTTGGCATGATCGCCGGTATCACTGCTGCCGCCATAACGCAGGGCAAGCTCCAGCTTAGGCATTATTTTGGCCGCCGTCTCGATATTCCAGGCGGCCGGTTTGGTATTGCCGGAAGCGGTAAATGACAAATCATCGTCGGCAAAATTATCAATCGCGCCAAGATATTCAAGATCCAGCGTGAAAATATTATATTCCATATGGGCAAAGGCACTGAAACCAGCCGTCATATCATGTACCTCACCGGCTGTCGTCACAACCCCCTGCAGGGTATCGCTGGCCGCCAGGTTGGAGGTATATGATATACCACTGCGCAGGTGCAGCCCGGAGACAACATTATCGGGCAGGGTAAAAGTAACATTACTCACCAGAGAATCAATTTTATTGTCATCACCAGTCTTCTTTACCTGGCCACGAAAGGCCCCGACGTTAACATCCCACATGGAATTACCATAACCGACAATCAGAGCCGTATCATTGGTACGGCCGAGAACCAAGGTCTGGGGATCGGTAATAAAATGACTCTCAAAGGAACCAAAGGGCAGATACATCTTACCCGCCTTAAGGTACAGAGGAGTAGTCCCGGCACCCTGAATATTAACAATTGCTTCGTCAATTTTTATGCCGCTGCCGTCACGATTGGAATCATCCTCCTCATAGAGAAAGGCCACATGGCCGCCGACATATTTATTGACCTGGGCATCAACATCGAGCTCCGCCGTATTAATAAGGAGATCGCTGCTCTCGGTGGCAGTACCATCGGCCGCCTTTTCCCGGCTCATGACCGCGTCCACTGCCAGGACACCGCTTAAATTCACCTTTTTCAAAGGCTCCTGGCCTGACTTGGCAGTCTCCACTGTTTTTTCCAGCTTCTCAATACGCTGAGCCATACTCCGCACAGAATGATAATGATCGCCGGCCTCCTCTTTCTTTTCCCTGGCGGCCATGGCCTGATCAATGGTTCGCTTAAATTTTACGGCATCCGCCGAAGTTATAACCCCCTTGTTCTGCAATAACTGCAGAAGCATCGCCGTCTCCTGAGATACAGCCTGAGCCGGCGGCGCCCCCGATAGACAGACAAGCCCCAAGGCCGCAACACTACATAAAATTTTTTTCATAATTCCCCCTTGTATTTGTCAGTAGCACTAAAAAAAATTACGTGCCACAACTAATACAGTTCCGGGAGGATGTCAATATGAAAAAAACGTGGGCGGGATTTTTTTTGGCCCGCCGCCTGCCTCTTTCCATGATGGGGGAAAGTCAGGCGGCTTTGCCGTGTTTCAGGAGTAGATTATCTAAGGCGTTAAGCTGAATGGCAGAGAGATTCCCAAATTTTACCCCATAACGCTGGTATTTGGAGGATTGAGAATTTACACTGGCAACAATAACGGCCGGCAGCGAGAAGCGGCCGCCATTATGCTTTACGGCAATGGTCAGCTTGTCACGTTGAGCGGCAGTAGATGCCAGGGAGGTAAAAGACATCCCGGTTCTGCTAATGTCAATAATCGGCATGGACTGAGAGGATGAATTATGGATAAAAAAAGCCAGGGCCTGATTCTGAAGTTTGAATCTTTGTTCCTGGCGGCGGTCAGTAGTGGTCAAAAGGGGACATGGAGCGGCGGAAGGGGAACGACGGTCAAAAATAGCGGTAATTTCAGCCCTGTTAAGTCCACTGGGCTGATTCTTGAGAATATAAACCAGACAGTCTTCACATACCCCCAGTTTATGCTGAAGACGTTTGTAATCCCTGGCAACATCCCAACAGGGTCTGTCCTGAATCTCACGAGCCGCGCAAGGACGACTCTCCGGACAGGCCATAATTTTCCAACAGGGCATTTCATAAGACATGATTCGACCCTCCTTGTGCTTATTTAAGCGTTTTTAAACAGCTACAAAAAAGCATTCCAAACGAAGTTACTATATATTTTTTTAAAAAAAAAGAAAAAAAGAAAAAAATTTGACATTTTGGGCTGCTAAACAAATCATCTATGCCACGGGGAGTTTAATTATAAAGGTTGTCCCCTTACCCGGACTGCTGGCAAATTCCAATCGGCCCTGATGGGCGGTGACAATATTATTTACAATGGCCAGTCCCAGCCCGGTACCGCGTATTTTATTGGTATAAAAGGGATTCAAGGCCTGTCTGCCCACCTCAGCCGACATCCCAATACCGGTATCAGAGACCTCAATGGCAGCCATGGGGCGTTCATCTTCCCTGATTTGTTTAGTACGAACGGTGAGATTCCCCCCCTTGGGCATAGCCTGCATGGCATTCATTAATATATTAAGCAGGGCCTGATAAATCTGCGCCGAATCCGCCGGTACCTGGGGCAGATCCGGCGTTAATTCCCGCCGGGATTTAATTCCGGTCTTCTCAAATTCAGGGGCCATGAAATTCAAGGCCTTGACCGATAATTCATTGAGATCCACCATCATGAATTTTACCTTTTGCGGCCGGGCAAAGTCCAGAAATTCCCGCACAATACCATCAAGCCGCGAGGTCTCCTCAACAATAATCTCGGCTAACTGCTCGTTGCCGGGGGCGATTTTTTTAATCCGTTTAACCAGAATTTCAGCCGTACTGCGGACGATACCAAGGGGGTTTTTAATTTCGTGGGAGACCGAGGCCACCATCTTGCCTAAACCGGCCAGGCGCTCGGCGTGATTCAATTTCTCCTCAAGGCGCTGGCGTTCCCTGGCCCGCTGAGCCATAATTTTGTCACCACTGACCACAATGAACCATAAGATGACAAAGAGTACGGTCATAATTAAAACCGCGGCCCCGATGATCACAGCCTGGAGGCGCAGCAGGGCCTTAAAATCGGCATTCAGGTTCTGGACGATCTCGAAAACGCCCATAATAGGGCCGGTACTCTGGCTTATTCGCATCTCCTGGCGAAAGGGGATATAGGTTTTAAGTTGAAAGGAGATATTGTTCTCGTCGGAAAATAAATCAAATATTGAGCCCTTGACAATGAAGCGGGAATTACTCTTACCCTGGAGAGCGGTTTTATAGGCGCTCTTGCCCAGCCCCCTCTTACCCACCCGCTCCTTGATGGTACTGTAGGAGACAATGCCCTCCTCACGGTCAAATATGGTAACGGACTGAATATTTAAGCCGTGAATGGTATTTCTGACGATAAAATCAAGACGTTTAAACTGCTCCTTGTTACGCAGGCCAATCTTACCGTAACGCACCAGCACCGGCAGCACAAACTGCTGAAAGACCTGATGATTAAGATTCTCCGCCAGAACCATGGCATAGGCCTCACTGCGGCGGAGAAGCATATTCTTGGTATGGTCGGCAATGAGCCAGGCCAGCATGATGGTGGAGATTAGAAAAAGAATAAGGGCGGAGAAAGAAAAGACCTTTACCAAACGGAAGGGTTTTAAAGAGGCAGGATCCGGCCCCTGGTAATATTCATTATCGCGGCTCATCGGCATACCCCGCAACGACGGCAGTTAATTAATGGTTCAGCGATTTCGCACCCCCGTGAGGGGCGCGACTCCAAGGCCAGTTGATATTCCCGCCATAAAAATTTGCGGTCAAGGCCATGATCCACTATCTCCCAGGGGAAGACCTCATCTTCAGCACGCAGCCGGGCGGCGTAAAAATCAGGCTCAATCCCCAGCCGCCTGAGTGTCTGCTGCCAGTTGCCACCGCTTTCCACAATACTGAGCAACGCCTCTCCCAGCCGCCGGTCACCGCGGGCCAGCATGGCCTGAAAAAAAGCGTGCCGGGGCTGATCAAAAACCAGTTTAAGATTATTAAAGGAGGCGAATTGACGGCGCAGAAATTTAACCTTACGCTTCAACTCCGCCAGGGGAAAGGCCCCATGGAACTGAAAAGGCGTCCAGGCCTTGGGGACAAAGCTGTTAATACTTAAAGTTAATTGACTCAAACGCCCCCGCGCCCGGCCTATTCCCATGATCCGCTCCTGGATGAGACGCACCAGCTCCACCAGCTCCAGGAGGTCATCGCTGGTTTCAGTGGGCAGACCAATCATAAAATAGAGCTTCAGATTGTGGACATCCGCCTTGATCAGGGCCTCAGCAGCCACAAGACAGTCCTCGGCGCTTATCCCCTTGTTGATTACCCGGCGCAGACGCTCCGAGCCGCCATCCGGGGCAATAGCGGCACTCTTTAATTTACTGGCGGCCAGCAGCTCAAGCAGGGTATCACTTAAGGCATCGGCCCGCAGAGAGGAAAAAGACAGACTGCAATCCTGCTGAAGCAAAAAAGCGGCAACCCGGCGCAGATTCTCCGGCCGGGTCATCTCCATGCCTAACAGCCCCACCTTGGGACTCACCGCGGGTTTCTCCCTGACTGCGGCGATTATCGCCTCCGGCGTCCATTGCCGGGGCGGACGGTAGACATAACCCGCAGCGCAGAAACGGCAGCCACGGGTACAACCCCGCCCTAATTCAGTGAGGTAAATATTGGCAAATTCCGTCTCCGGACTTAGTATCCTGGAGTGACCGGCCACCGGCATTGAGGTGGTAATATTCTTTTTTATCCGCGCCGGTATTCCATCTACGAGCGGCGGCATGGCCTCTAAGGTGCCGTCCTCCCGGCAGATCGGGGCATAAAGAGCCGGGACATAACAGCCCGGCAGCCCGGCAGCCGCCTCCCGCAACAGGGACTCATAATTACCGCCGATAAACTTAAAGAGATACTCCTGAAAAGGGGCCATAACCGGCTCCGCCTCACCGAGGAGGAAAAAATCCATATACGGGGCCAGGGGCTCGGGATTAATAAAGGTGGCAACCCCGCCGCCCACCACGAGAGGTGTACCCGGCCCCGGCCTGCCCGCCAGGCGGCGAACCGAGGTGACTGGGGCAATACCGGAGAGGCGCATTATCTGGATAATACTTAAGAAATCATGCTCGAAACTTACCGAGAAGAGAATAATGGGGAAATCACGCAGCAGATGCCCGGACTCAACCGAAAGGGGCAAAGAGCCTGCCGGCGGCAGGAATACCCGTTCACAGACAATATCGGAGTTGGAGTTCAGCAGGTCGTAGATGAGCTGAAAGCCCAAATTCGACATGCCAAGGTGGTAGGTGTTGGGAAAGACAAGGGCAACGGGCAGCTTCCCGGTCCATTTCTTACGGAGGCTGCCGGTTTCGAGACTGAACAGATCATAGTCTTTTTTGTTGGTTCTCAAGGGCCGGGCAGCCCTCTGGCGGGTCAGGCCTGCGGCCATCAGCTCTCATTACGGCGGATAAAGGTTGGCCTGTCAAGTTCGTCTTCATCAAATATCTTACGTTTAAAGGCCTTGCGCACCACGTTATTGCGCAGCCGATTCTGAGAATCGGAATAATCAATACCATTAGAGGGTGCCGGCTCCGGGGTTGTTTTCTGGGGAAGCGGCGGCTCCGGTTCCACAGGGGGAGCAGCCGGCCGACTGTTGATGGCCTGGACGTTTATCGGCAGTTCCTCTATCTCCGCCGACTGAATCCCAGTGGCGATGACGGTCACCCGCATGGCCTCACCCAGCGAGTCATCAAAAATGACCCCCATAATTATCTTGGCGTCGTCGTGTACCTCATCATAAATCTTGCTGGAGACCTCAGTAACCTCGGCCATGGTCAGAGAATCCTCGCGGGCGGAGATATTCAGCAGCACCCCTTTGGCACCCTCGATACTGACATCCTGCAGCAAGGGGCTGGCAATGGCCATATTAACCGCCTCGGCAGCCCGATTCTCGCCGATACCCTGCCCGGCACCCATGAGGGCGGGGCCCATCTCGTTCATAACCGTGCGCAGATCGGCAAAATCCGGGTTAATATAACCACGCATATTAACCATATCCGTTATCCCCTGTACCGCCTGCACCAGGACGTCATCAGCCATCTTCATCCCGCTCATAAAGGTGGCTTTTTTGTCGGACAGCGCGATTAAACGGTCATTGGGGATGGTAATAATCGTATCGACATGCTCTTTAAGCTTCGCCCAGCCTGCCTCGGCGTTGCGCATCCGGGCCCGGCCCTCAAACATAAAGGGTTTGGTGACTACGCCCACGGTGAGCGCCCCCGTCTCCTTACTGATCCTCGCCACCACCGGGGCGGCTCCGGTACCGGTACCGCCGCCCATGCCGGCAGTGATAAAGACCATATCGGCGCCGGTCAGGGCCTCCCTGATTTCCTGCACACTTTCTTCCGCTGATTCACGACCGATCTCGGGATTGGCCCCAGCCCCCAGCCCCTTGGTCTTCTGCGGCCCCAGCTGAATATGAATATCAGCCTGTGAATTATTAAGCGCCTGTAAATCAGTATTAGCGGCAATAAAGTCCACCCCGGCCAATTTACTTTCCACCATGGTATTCACAGCATTATTGCCGCCGCCGCCGATGCCGATAACCTTGATATTGGCCCGGCTTTCTGATTCAGCTAATACAAATGTCATAATTATCTCTCCCCATGCCCAACTTTATATGAAAGTCGCTGGTAACTATTCAGCTGCACCCCGTCTCTACAGAACAACAGTTACAGTTGCCGCCCGCCTAAAACATCTTACCAAGAAAACCCTTTAAACGGCTGCTTATTTTGCCCATGGCCTGCCGATTACGGTGAGTTGCCAGAGTCTGATTACGATTACGCAGACCGTATAAAACAAGCCCAACCCCGGTGGCGCATTGCGGGGTATTAACAATATCCGTCACCCCGCCAAGATCAGTGGGATTGCCAAGCCGTACCGGCTGATCAAATATCTGTTCCGCCAGATCCTGAATATTAGCTAATAAGGCCGTACCACCGGTGATAACTACCCCGGCATTGACATATTCTTTATAGAGCATATTGTTTTCGGCCCGTTCATTCATCTCCTGATTGACCATAGTCAGCATTTCTTCAATACGGGGCTCAAGAATCTCACCCATGACCCGCTGAGAGAGCCGGCGGGGGTTTCTTCCGCCAACGCTGGGTACCTCAATGGCCTGATCCTTGTCTATCATCCCCGAAATAGCACTGCCGTAGAGCTCCTTTAAACGCTCCGCCTCCTTCATTGGGGTACGAAGGCCGATTGAGAGATCGTTGGTCAGATTATTCCCCCCCAGACCCAGAACATAGGTATGTTTAATGGTACCCTCAAAGAAAATTGCCAGGTCTGAGGTTCCGCCGCCGATATCGAGGAGAGCGACCCCCAGTTCCAACTCCTCCGGGGTCAGAATGGCCGCCGCCGAGGCCAATTGTTCCAACACCACATTGGCCACCTCCAATCCTGCCACATTACAGCACTTGACAATATTATGAATGGCAGTGGAGGCCCCGGTAACGATATGGACATCGGCCTCAAGACGCACCCCGGTCATGCCCTGGGGATCCTGGATACCTGATTGATCATCAACGGTAAATTCCTGGGGCAGGACATGAATAATTTTCTGATCCTGGGGGATGGGCACCGCCCTGGCAGCCTCCACCACCCGGCCGATGTCGTCCCTGGTAACCTCCTCATTCTTGATGGGAATCAGGCCATGGCTGTTAAAACCCTTAATATGACTGCCGGCTATCCCCACATATACGGTGGAAATATCGCAATTGGCCATCATCTCCGCCTCTTCAACGGCCCTTTTTATTGACTTGACGGTACTGTCTATATTGACCACAACCCCTTTACGCAAGCCAATGGAGGGATGCACCCCCATACCAATTATCTCGGCTTTGCCGTCATTGACCTCACCCACGACCACACAAATCTTGGTGGTACCGATATCAAGTCCTACGATTAATTCCGCTGTGTCGTGCCGCGCCATTTATTCACCATTTTCTGCCGATGCGAACCACTATTCTAAGTGGTAAATTGCCTAAAGATTACCACTTAGAATAATTAAATGATAACTGCCTAAAATTCAATATTTTTATCGTCACTATTCAGGCGGAGGGCGGCAAATTACCCCCTGACTCCGCACTATAACTGCTATAGCAGTATCCTGGATTTTTTACGCTTATCTATTTTTTACCACCAGTATCTTTTCTTCACCATAACCCATTTTAATATATGATACCTCTTTGAATTTACGATGTTTATAAAGCCATTCTAAAACCTTGGCGAGGCGGGAATAGGAACTTCTATCAATCACCTTGCCAAGATATATGGGAAACGGCCGGTCTGCTAAAAAAAGAATCTCCCCCCCTTTTTTGCGAAAATGGAGCTCGGAGATATTCTGCCTCGGTAAAAAGTCACTGCCAAGTCCGGCATAATGAATAAATTTTAAAGCCAGACTTAAAGGGCCGCCCGGCCCAGCCTTTGCCGCCGTCTGCAGCCCGCTGATCACGGGATAATCGAGTTCATCCCCCGCTTCAACCGCGGCAAACACCCGGCCATGTCGATCAACATAACTCAGCTTGCCGCCCTGATTTAAGAGGCACAGCGGCTTTCTCTCCTTAATAGTTATTATAAGGCGGTTGGGCCACTCTCTATCCACCTCCGCCTTGGCAATCCACGGCTCCGCGGCCAGCCGGGTCTTAATCTTGTCAGTATTCAGAGATAAAAGATTGTCGCCGACTCTCACCCGGCCCAAGGTCAAAATCCTGTCACGCCGCAGCCGGTGTATACCGTTGATCCTGATCTCGGTTATCTGAAAAAAATCAGAGCGGCTGAGCGAATGATAGACCAGCATCCCAAGTCCCGCCGCCCCACCGCCGATGGCCGCCAGCAGAATAAAGCACAGGATAAACCGGCGGCGGTTTTCAGAGGAGCGTCGAGCTAAAATATGGACTAACCAGTCCCCTGCTGTCCGTTTCATTGCTGCCCCCGCCGGTCATGGATCATCAAAGCGGCCCATTAATCTTACCTCCGGTTCCAGATCTATACCGCTCGTCTCCTTAACCTTTTCCTGTACCAGCCGCATGAGCCGCACAAAATCCCGCGCCGTGGCTCCCTGTTCATTAACCAGAAAATTAGCGTGTTTCGTCGAGACCATGGCCCCGCCGACCCGCAGACCCTTCAAACCGGCCGCCTCAATAAGACGCCCGGCCGCCTCATCAGGCGGATTTTTAAAGAAAGAACCGGCACTACGCATGTTCTTTGGCTGTTTCTCACGCCGCCGCCGGCTTAATTCCCGGCAGCGGGCCTTAATCTTCTCCGGATTAGCGGGACGCAGACGAAAGATCGCCGCGCTAATGATATTTTCCCCCAGCCCCGGCCAGCTCCGGTAAGCAAGTTCACCGGGCTGAAATTCATGGCGTGAGATCCCGCCCTCCCGGCTCATGAGCTCCGCCGCCTCTACCACCTCCGCCATCTCATGCCCCCAGGCCCCGGCATTCATCTTCAGCGCTCCGCCCACGGTGCCGGGAATACCTGCGGCAAATTCCAGGCCGCCCAAACCCCGCTCAGCACACCAGTCAAGCAACCCGGAGAGGCTTCGTCCAGCCTCTACATGAATCAGCCCTTCCCCGGCCAGCGGCTGTATACGGCCCAGCTCCGAACCAAGCAGAATTACCACCCCCGCAAGCCCGCTGTCCGCTGCCAGAATGTTACTGCCCCGCCCCACCACCTGCCAGGGGATTGTCAGACGGGACAAAGCCTTGAGCAGGCGGCTCAAATCGGCAGTCGAAGCCGGATAACAAACCCCGGCGACCGGCCCGCCCACTCTCAGGGTGGAAAGCGTTGACATGGCCACATTCCGCCGAATTCTGCCGGGCCAAAGCCCTGCCAGCTCTTTAATATATGCCTGACACCCGAATTTTATTCTGTGCCCCCCTCGCCCTTAATTGCCGCTAACACCTGCTCTCCAGCCCGCCAGATACTCCCGGCCCCCAGGGTCAGAACCACATCCCCCGCCCGCAGGAAGGGAATTACCTGAACCGCCGCCTCATCGACCTCAGCCACAAAATGCACCCCCTTCTGACCATGAGCCCGAATCTGCTCCAGCAGGGCCTCGGATGAGACCCCGGCAATGGGATCTTCATCAGCGGGATAGATTTTGGTCATAAATAACATATCGGCCTGATGAAAGGCGGTACAGAACTCCTTAAACAGCCCTTGAGTCCGGCTGTAACGATGGGGTTGAAAAATCACCACGAGGCGCCGTTTGGGCCAGGCCTCACGCAGGGCCCGGAGCGTGGCCCTGATCTCAGTTGGATGATGGCCGTAATCATCAATCACCGTGATCCCGGCGGCTTCGCCCTTAATCTGCAGACGACGCTGCACCCCGGAATAATCAGCCAGAGCGGCGCGGATCAGCTCAAAAGACACTCCTAATTCCATGGCCACCGCCATGGCGGCCAGGGAATTATAGACATTATGAGTACCGGCCAGGGGCAGATTTATGGTGCCCAACACCTCATGACCGCGGCATAACTCAAAGCTTGAATTCAGCCCCTTGGTCACTATGTCCCGGGCGTGAATATCGGCCTGGGCGCTCAGGCCGTAGGTGATAACCCTTTTCTTAATCTGCGGCAGGAGGCTGGCAATATTATCATTATCAAGACAAAGGACAACCGCCCCGTAAAAGGGAATTTTATGAATAAATTCCATGAATACGGCCTTGATTTCTTCAATATCATGGTAAAAATCGAGATGTTCCAGGTCAATATTGGTCACAATCTCAATTACCGGGGCCAGATGTAAAAATGAGCCGTCGCTCTCATCGGCCTCAGCCACCATAAACTCACCGCTGCCCAGTTTGGCGTTACTGTCCATGCTGTTCACCAGGCCGCCAATGACCACGGTGGGGTCAAAATCGGCCTGGGCCAGCAGCCAGCCGGTGAGTGAGGTGGTGGACGTTTTGCCATGACTGCCGGCCACGGCAATCCCATATTTCTTAAGACGCATTAACTCCGCTAACATCTCGGCCCTGGGAATCACCGGAATCTTTTCTTTGTGGGCTGCCGCCACCTCGGGATTATCATCGCGAATGGCGGATGAGATAACCACCACCTCGGCCCCGGCAATCCAAGCGGCACGATGACCGATATGGACTTTTGCGCCGACCGCCGTAAGATGCCGGGTAATATCGCTTTCCCTGAGATCAGAGCCGCTTACCTTATAGCCGAGATTAAGCAGAAGCTCAGCTATACCGCTCATCCCGATGCCGCCAATACCGACAAAATGTATGCGTTTATTTTTATGGTACATTTACCGGCTCACAATTAATTTCTCGCATTCATCAACTATTGCCGCCGCCGCTTCCGGACGGGCCAGTTTTCCGGCCTGTTTTTCCATGTGACGGCGCGACTCATCATTCTTAAATATTTCCGCTATGGCCCGGCCCAAATCCGCGGGGCTTAAATCCTGCTCCTTAAACATCCTCGCCGCCCCGGCCGCCACAAGATAATCACCATTTTTTTCCTGATGATTATCCGCCGCGAAGGGAAAGGGGATGAGAACAGCGGCCTTGCCCAGGACGGTTAATTCGGCCAGGGTAGTGGCCCCGGCCCTGGAGACCACCAGGGAGGCCGGGCTGTAAATCCGGGCCATATCCCTAAAAAACGCCCTGACCTCCGCCTCTACCTTGAGCTTATTCCAGGCCTCACGGCTCACCAACTCATCCTCTTTGCCGGTCTGATGAATCACCCGAAAACCGGCCGGAAGTTCCGTTAAAATCCCGCCCACGGCCTCCGGCAGCAGGGTATTTAAACGATGCGCCCCCTGGCTGCCCCCAAGGATCAGGAGAACCGGCTCCCCGCTGGACGGCCCGGCGGCGGCCTTGATAATCTCCTGCCGCACCGGGTTGCCGCTGAAATAACATTTCCGGGGCCGGAAATAACGCTCACTGCCGGGAATCGACAAAAATACCCGCCGCGCCAGCCGGCCGAGCTGCCGGTTGGCCAGACCGGGTACTGAATTCTGCTCATGAATAGCGGCAGGAATTCCCAAAAGCCGGGCCGCCACTATCACCGGCCCGGTGACATAGCCCCCTACCCCGAAAACCAGGGCAGGTTTAAACTCCCGTAACAGACGCAGGGCCTCCACCAGACTCGCGGGCAGGCCTAACATGGTTCTCAACATCCCCATGAGTCCGGCCCCCTTCAAGGCTCCGCAATGCATAGTCCGGGCCTCAAAGCCATAGCGGGCCAGGCCTTCTTTATCCACCGCCCGGCCAGTACCGGCAAAGAGAATACGGGCCTCCGGCTCGCGGCGTTTTATCTCCTGAGCCACGGCAATTCCCGGAAAAAGATGACCACCGGTGCCGCCGCCGGTAATAATTATCCGGAGCTGCCGGCCGCTCATCCGGCCTTACCCGCCAGCCTGCCCACCAGCCTGCCCACCAGCTTCTGAAACACCTCACCCCGCTCCCCGTAGCTCCTGAACATATCAAAACTGGCGCAGGCCGGTGACAACAGGACGATATCGCCGGACTCGCTTAATTCAGCCGCCCGCTCTACCGCCCCCTCCAAGGAATCATGGAGTTCCAGAGGACATAAGCCGCGGCAGGCGGCCGCCATCTCAAAACGGGCCTCACCAATCAAGAGCATAGCCTTTACCTTTTCACTGATCAGCGGCCGCATCAGTTCATAGCCGCCGTCCTTGCTCAGGCCTCCGGCGATGAGAATAACCGGCCGCTCCATGCTCCCCAGGGCGGCGGCGGCTGCCCCGACATTGGTGGCCTTGGAATCATCTATATACTGAACCCCGTTAATCTCCGCCACCGGAGTCAGGCGATGGGCCAGGGGCCGAAAGGCCTTTAAGCCTGCCGCAATATCCGCCCTGCCGCAACCAGCCGTTCCAGCGCTTAAAATCGCCGCCGCGGCGTTGGCCGGATTGGGTGCCGGGGTCAGGGTAGCGGGCAGCTGGAAATCTTCCGCCGCCGGCCCCTTCGTGAGGCAGATACGGCCACCATCAATCACGGCCTCCAGTCCTGGGGAAGTGCCAAAATAATATCTTTGGGACAGGGGCGGATTTTCTCCCAGGAGCCGGCAAATCATTGGATCATCAGCATTTAAGATGGCGCTGTCAGCCGCAAGCTGATTACGCAGGAGACTCATCTTACTCAAGGCGTAATCCTCCATATTCTTGTAACGATCCAGATGATCGGGTGAGATATTAAGAATAATCCCCAGCCGCGGCCTGAATCCACCCGCCATATCCAGCTGAAAGCTGCTCACCTCCAATACCACCCAATCCGCCTCCTGGGGGCCGGATAAATAATCGGTTAGGGGGGTGCCGATATTACCGCCGACAAATACCTTCCGGCCCGCCGCCCGCAGCAGATCACCAAGCAGGGTGGTGACGGTGGTCTTGCCATTGGTGCCGGTTATGGCCATCACCGGGGTACGCAGGTAATCCGGGGCCAGAGCCAGCTCGCCGATTACCAGGGCGCCCCGGCGCCCGGCCTCCTGGAGCAGAGGAATATCCGGCACTCCGGGACTGACGATTATCACCTCCGCAGCCTCAAAAAAATCCCGGCTATGGCCGCCCAGTTCATATTTAACCCCCCGCCCGGCCAGCCAATGGGCATTCTCCACCCCGGCAGCCCCGGCATCGCTCACCGAGACCACGGCCCCCAACCCCTGACAAAAGCGCAGGGCTGAGCGTCCGGATTTACCGAGGCCGACAATCAAGACCCTGGTTTGGGGGCGGATCAGCATCGGCTTAACGTAATTTAAGGGTGGCCAGAGCGCTCAACCCCAGAATGATGGAGACTATCCAGAATCTAACCACCACCTTTGGCTCCTCCCAGCCCATCTTTTCAAAATGATGGTGAAAGGGGGCCATCAAAAAAATCCGTTTACCGCCGCTGACTTTAAAATATCCAACCTGCATCATTACCGACAGAGCCTCCATGACAAAGATACCACCCACCAGGGCCAGAAGTATTTCCTGCTTGGTGATTACGGCGATACCGCCCATGGCGGCACCGAGGGCCAGAGAGCCGGTATCGCCCATAAAAATCTGGGCCGGATAGGCATTAAACCACAAAAAGCCAAGACAGGCGCCCACCATGGCGCCACAGAAAACTGCCACCTCACCGGCCCCGGCCACATAGGTAATATGCAGATAGCGGGCCAGAACGACGTGACCGGCAAGATAGGAAAATATGAGATACACGGCGCTGGTGACCACCGTGGGGCCGGTTACCAGACCATCTAAGCCGTCGGTGAGATTGACGGCGTTGGATGAGCCGACAATAACCAGAACCATAAAAAAAATATATCCCCAGCCCATATTAATCTGGAAATTCTTAAAAAAGGGCACGGTGAGCGCCTCATTAACCGCCGGGTCACGATAGATAAAATATCCAGCCAGCAGGGCGCCGCTGACCTGTAAGATGATTTTACCCCAGGGACTTAGGCCCCGGCTGCTTTTCAGCCGTATCTTGCAATAATCGTCATAGCCGCCGATGGCCGCGAACCAGATGGTAATCAATAAGATTATCCAGACATGGGGATTATCGAGCTTGACCCAGAGCAGAGTGGTCACCACCATGGAGAAAATAATCAGCAGTCCTCCCATGGTTGGTATCCCCTGTTTGGACAGATGACTGGCCGGGCCGTCCTTCCGAATAACCTGGCCTATTTTGTAATCCCGCATGGCACGGATAAACCACGGCCCCATGAAAATAACAATCAAAAAGGCGCTGACCGTTGCCCCCACGCAGCGAAAGGTAATATAGCGGAAGACATTAAAGCCGCTGAACAGGTGATGAAGGGGATATAAGAATTGATAAAACATCAGTCCCCTTTGCGACCCGCAAACTCATCGAGGTTTAAAGGCTCTATAAATCTTTCCATCCGCATTCCTCTTGAGCCCTTAATCAGCAGTAGATCCCCGGCCGCGATTTTTCCCGTGCCGAGCAGATCGCTTAAGGCCTTATTCATCTCTTTGGCCCCGGCACAGGTTACTATCCGTTTCCTGTCCATTCCGGCTTTAACGGCCCCGGCGGCCATTATTCCAGCAAATTCGCCCATGGCAAGCAGATAATCAAAGCCCTCCTTTGCCACTCTGCCGCCCAACTCGCCGTGGGCCTCAGCACTGAAGGCGCCAAGTTCCAGCATATCGCCCAGCACCGCGGCGCATTTGCCGCCCTTGCTGATCTTGCGGGCCGCGACTAATGCCGCCCGCATGGAGGCGGGATTGGCGTTATAGGAGTCATTAATCACCCGCAGACCGTTGGCAAGCTTCATAAGCTGCAGGCGATTATCAGGGGGGCGGAATGATTCAAGACCGGCAACAATATCCGCGAATTCAATACCCGCCGCATGGGCGATAGCCGCTGCCGCCAGGCCGTTTAACATATTATGTTCCCCCAGAGCCCGCAATCTTACCCGGCCCTGGCGGGTGCCTATTTTCAGGGTAAAGGCCAGGCCGTTCTCCCCCCAGACCTTGGGATAACAGCCCCTGACTTCGGCCTGCCGCCGGCGCCCGAAACCGACCATCCTGCCTCGACGGCCCCGAATCAAACGGCGAACCTCGGGATCATCAATATTAACCACGAGCGTAGTTGAGGAGCGGCTGTAACTCAGTAATTCGCCCTTGGCCGCCGCCACCCCTTTAATATCGCCAAGCCCCGCTAAATGGGCCGGATGAATATTATTCAGGCAGGCGATATCGGGGTCGGCAATCTCGGTGAGCCTGGCAATCTCGCCGGGGGCATTCATGCCCATCTCAAGAACGGCGTAATCATGATGGAAATTAACCGGCAGCAGGGAGAGAGGCAGGCCAATGAGATTATTAAAATTACCCCTGGTCTTAATTACCCGGCCGTCTCTCTCAAGAATGGCGGCAGTCATATCCTTCACCGTGGTTTTACCCGAACTGCCGGTTATGGCCGCCACGGTGAGATTTCGCATAATATTACGCCGCCAGGCGGCAAGATCACCCAGAGCCTTGCAGGTATCGGCCACGATTATCTGCGGCACCGGAACAGTGCTGAGCGGCCGGCTGGTAATAACGCCCGCCGCCCCCTTTTTAACCGCCTCCCCGCAAAAATCCGCCCCATCAAAATTATCCCCGCTTAGAGTTAAAAATATATCACCCGCCCGTACCGCGCGGCTGTCGGTGACAATACTGCGGAATGACATGGTGGAGGAAGAATTGTTGCACAACCGGCCGTTAGTGGCCAGTATAACCTGTTTAAGGCTCCAGGAGGGATTCTGCAGGGTGGCAAAGCCGTAGCCAAAACCCATGGCACCGACAGCTGAAGCCATCGTTACGTTCGCTGCCGCCCGAGCCGCAATTGCCATATTAATTCCCTCCTGATTAATGTCTGGTTAAGAATTTACCTTGTTCCCAATAAACTTACGGCCCTGCTCCTGTTTTTTTCAGCTTTTTAGACAGAGCCAAAATCTCTTTTTTTACTCCAGAGCGCAAGATTCTGCCGGGCCTGCAGACGATCATCAAAAAATATCCGGCCGTTACGGCTCAGTTGATAATCCTCATGGCCCTTACCGCTGATGAGTACCACATCTTCATCATCTGCCCCGCCGATGGCCTGGGATATGGCCTGAGCCCTGTCCTCAATGAGAAAAAATTCTTTTCCCGGCTCTATAGACTCCCTGACCCCGCGGCCAATCTCCCGCATAATCGCCAGCGGCTCTTCAGAACGGGAATTATCACTGGTAATGATTATGATATCGGCCAGCTCGCCGCCAATCCGGCCCATTAAATAACGCTTCCCCTGATCGCGATCGCCCCCGCAGCCGAAAACCAGCACCAGACGGCGGCTGGTAAGAGGTCTCAAGGTTCGCAGAACATTACGCAGAGCATCAGGGGTATGGGCGTAATCAACAAAAACCGCGGGGGCCTTCTCCTCATCCCCGCCGGCCCTGACCCGCTCCAAACGACCAGGTACCACGGGGGTATTGGCAAGACCCCTGACTATTGCCGCCGGCTTTGTCCCCAGGGCCAGGGCTGTGCCGGCAGCGCCTAAAATATTCTGGAGATTAAATCTGCCGTGCATGGGGCTTAGGACAGTAAGTTCCGTGCCGTCCAGTATCAACTCGGCCTTAATGCCTTTTAAGCTGAATTCCACCTTCCCGGCCTGGACGGTCATCCCCGGTTCCTGACCGCAGGTAATAACGGCCCTCCCGGTCTTATGCAGGTCTTTTTTTAGAAAGTGAACCAGCTCTCTGCCCCAGTGCCGCCCATCCACTGCCGGAGCAATCACCACCACCGCCCGCCCCTGGCCCGTTAACTGCCGGAAGGCCCTTTGCTTAACGGCAAAATAATTATCCATGCTGCCATGAAAATCCAGGTGATCACGGCTCAAATTGGTGAATAAAACCGCCTCAAATTCACAACCGCTCAGCCGTTCCTGGGCAATGGCATGTGAGGACATCTCCATGATGACGTGAGTCACCCCGCCATCCGCCATGGCCTTTAAAAGCCGCTGCAGATGTACCGCGTCCGGAGTGGTCAGGGAGGCCGGGGTCTCCCGGCCGTTAAAACGGTAATTAATAGTGCCGATTACCCCCGGTTCAGCACCGCTCTCCCTGAGGATTGCCTCTAATAAATAGGTGCTGGTAGTCTTACCGTTAGTACCGGTGATACCAATCAGGCAGAGCCGCTGACCCGGATTACCATAAAAGGCTGCCGCCATGAGTCCGAAATCCCGGCGGGTATTATCACTCTCCAGAATGGTGACCCCTGCCTGGCCGTTTAGGTCTACTTCCCGCCCCCTTTCAACCAGCAGGGCGGTACATCCCCCGGCCGCCGCCATGGCCGCGTACTCATGACCGTCAACCGTTGAACCAGGCAGGGCCGCGAACAGCATACCCGGCCCGGCCTCCCTGGAATCACAGACCAACCCGCTTATCCGCTTATCAAGAGGGCCGCTCCGCCTCCGGCAGCCGGTGTCTCTGATGAGATCAGCGATTAACCGCCTTTCCTGTGCCGCTCCCGAAGTGTTCATTGACCCTTTGCTTAACCTCTAAAAAGCGTAATCGCAGGCGGCAGAGCTCGTTATCACGCAATCTAACGCCGGGTGCGGGCTGCTGCCATTTCACCTGCCCGGCCCCGCTTATTACCAGCCTGACCTTAAGACCGCTCAAACGCCGTAAGGCCCGGCGCAGACTGTAGCCCCGGACATCGGGCATAACACCGGTAGTACTCTTGGCGCGTTCCCTCTTAGCGGCCCGTTCATGTTTTATCCGCCAGCGCTGCCAAACCGCGAAATAATCCCGCCTCACCGGCCTTACCGCTAATTTTCGGCGGTATATCCGGCGGCGGCCGCGTAGAATACGCCCTATGGCAGCGCCGCATAATGAGCCGCTGCCCGGCTTAGTTAAACCCTCAAGGGCGATAAGCAGCACCAACGGGGTACGGCCGGTTTGAATACCCATTGACAGGCTGTTATAAATAACCTTTTTCTCCGGCGGCGGTTCAATCCCCTGTTTACCTGCCGTCCCCGCCTCTTTAAATTCAATACTGGCCGCCTCTTTATCCGCCGCCGTGAGCAGAGACTCCAAAACTATCGGCCCCTTAGCCCCATTCCGCCCTTTACGCAAAATATTCAGAAACTCCCGACCTGGATACTTAGGGTCAACAGCGGCAGCGGTCTTAAAATCAGCCGCCAGGATTTTTTTACTGCCGTCTAAACGTAAACCATCCAACAAATGAGGCCTTAACCCCTTGCCGCCGTTAATCAAGCGCCCGAAGACAGCCGTTAGATCAACAAGAGAAACAGGGGTTAAGGGGGTTATGTCAGTAGTAATAAATGCCTTATCCACCAACCCGTCCAGGGCATTGACAGCCAAACGGGGCGGAAGGGCCGCCGTTATCTCCTGCATCGCGCCGAGACCGGGGCCATAATAAACGCCATCCTGAATCTTCTGCCATACCCCCTTGTTAAGTCCGGTTACTCCCCGCACCGGCAGTTTCATAAAGCGCGGAACAAGGTGCGCGATTACCTTTTTTGACCCGTTGAGGCTGGGCGGTTTAAGCAGTCCAGAACGGAGGGCAGCCGCGATTTGCAGATACCTGAACATACCGCCGAGGAGTACCGGATCTTTTAAGGCTCTATTACGGCGGTTAAAACTGTCATATTGCCAATAACGATTAGGGTCATAGGATGGAATATTCGCCAGGGCCTCAATTCTGCCGTCAGCGGCATTCAGCAACAGGGCCATAGCGGAACCGGCCCCTCTTTTTTTAATCAAGCCCTTTAAGGTCTTTTCCAGCAACATCTGCAGCTTGACATCAAGAGACAAAACAACCGCTGCCCCACCGGCAGGATTAGAGATATTAATCCCCGCCGCCTTTAGAACCCTGGAGGCAGGCAATAAATCACCAGTCAAGACACTGTCGTAGGTAAACTCTACACCCGCCAGCCCCTGGCCGTCCTTGGTAAAGCCGATAACCTGCGCGGCGGCATCACCATAAGGGTAGAAGCGATGTTCAGCGGCCCGCAGATGGATACCGCTTATCTTCAGCCTGGCTATTCTATCGGCCTCAGCCGCCGATATATACTTTTTAAGCTGGACAGAGGCCTGCCCGTTTCGCAGCCCAGCAATTTGCCTGTTATGCAGACCGGGGATCTTCCGTAGCTGCTTTATCCCTGCCGGGCCGGGCTTCAACTCCATTGGCCTTAAGTTTACCGAGTAACTCCGAACACTTAAGGCCAGCGGCCTCATATTGCGGTCATAAATATCACGCCGCAGGGGGCTCTCGGCCGCTATAAATTTATCAACCTTGGCGGGCCGCGATCTTACCGCCTTTTTCACTCCCGATGGAGCCCTGTGGTATGATGTCACATACCACAGGAAATATCCAGCAACAGCCAACAGGATTATAAACAGCCATAACCAGCCACGGCCTCTCCTCACTGTCTGGCGCTGATATCTCATCTTTTCCCACCGCCCATCGGCGTTTGAGCCCTAAAGATGTTTTATCTGGCTTTTCAGCGGGGGATGAAGCCCGAGACGCCCAGCCGTTTTACTGACATAATGCCTGGAAACAAGCCTTTGACGCCGGCTATAGAGCTGCTGCTCGGTCTTTAACATATTAACCTTGAGGCTCTGTTCCATATTCAAGTTGTTTAAACCGCTACGCAGCAGAAAAGCGAAGGCCACACTGCTGATTAGAGCACTGATGGCGGCGCAGAGTAATATAACCCCCACCGCCTTTTTCAAGGTCTGGTTGCCGCTGATGGCCACGGGCCTCACCATAACGCTCTGACGGCCGTTAAATGTATTGGAAAAATCCTGAATCATAATACCTCCTTCTTCGCCATTCGCAATTTGGCACTCCTGGCCCGTGGATTAAGCCGCAGTTCATCTTCTCCGGCTATAACCGGTTTCCTGGTCACTACCGACAAGGACGGGTTACTCTGAAAGGCCCGTTTAATCAGGCGGTCTTCCAGGGAGTGAAATGAAATAACACAGAATTTCGCCTCATTTTTTAACATTTGCGGCCCCAGCTTTAGAATACGCAGTAAATTGTCCATTTCCTTATTCACCGCTATGCGCAGGGCCTGAAACACCTTGGTGGCCACATGAATCTTCCGGGGCTGAAATTTACGCGGTACGGCCCGGGCGACCAGCGCCACCAATTGATCAGTGGTAATAATTTTCTGCTTCCGACGCTCCTGAACCACAAAGGAGGCAATACGACGGGCCTGCCTCTCCTCCCCATAAAAATAAAAGATATCGGCCAGTTCTTCACTGCTGGCACTGTTTAATATCTGAGCGGCAGTCAGGTCTTGCCCCTTGTCCATTCTCATATCGAGAGGCTCTTTACCCTGAAAGCTGAACCCCCTGGCACTGCTGTCTAATTGATATGACGACAATCCCAGGTCTAACAATAACCCGTCTATTGCATCTATTCCCAAGTCCGCCAGCCGCTTGGGTGAATTGGCAAAATTATCCTGGATATATTCGACCCTGCCGCCGAATTCAGTCAGGTTACGACGGGCCATGGCAATGGCATCGGCGTCGAGATCAAAACCAATCAGACGGCCGTCAGGGGCTGACCTTCTTAATATTTCACGGCTGTGGCCACCCATGCCAAGATTGCCGTCCACATATATACCGCCGGGGACAGGACTCAACAAATCCATGGTTTCCGCCAACAAAACGGGACAATGGGCCATTATTCTTCGTCCCCTACATGAGACCGGCTTTTAAGAGACTGACATCAAAGCTGGCGTAATCCTCCGCCGTGGGCTTATTTTCCTCCTCCCAGGACTTTTTATCCAATATCTCAAAATAGGTCATTACCCCGCTCAGCACGACCTCACGGTGGATACTACTCTCCTCACGTAGCCTGGGCGGCAGAAGAACCCGGCCTTGTTTGTCAAGCTGACACTCCACCACCCCGCCGATGATATAGGCGGCCATTTTCTTCATTTCGGGATATTCCCTCATACTGGACAGGAGCCCGACTTCCATCTTCTCCCATTGCGGGAAAGGGTAAGCCCGCAGAGATTTATGCCATGGAGCGACCATGAGCCGTTCATCATATTGACGACGCAGAACATCCCGAAAGCGGGCCGGGATACTCAACCTGCCCTTGCCATCCAGATTATGTTCCGAGCGGCCGCGAAAATGATAAACCGGCCCTGACGGTTGCTCTATGCTCATAGTTGAAATTTTCCTAATTTTTCCACATTAACCCACATCTTACTACTGTATATCTAAATCGCCAAGGGCATGTCAAGATTTTTTTTAAAAAGAGTCCGATTAAGCCAAAAGCATAACCTACTGATTTAGTTGACATAAAAATTCAGCATACCATATAGTGAAGCATTAACAACAAGCCACAACTATATATGGTACACGAGAAAGCATAATCGTAATCTAACACGACTCATTTGGGGCAGACAGCACTGTGGGGAAAAGTGGGAGAAAAAAAACGATAAGCGAGACATAAGGGGACGTTGAGACATAAGCGAGACATAAGGGGACGTTGTTGTTTTATTGACTTAAGGCGATTAAACGGCTATGCTGACTTTCATGCCACGAAAAGCCAGAATCGACATACCGGGATTGTTGCAACATGTAATTGTGCGCGGAATCGAGAGGCGGAAAATATACCGCGACGATAAAGACCGCGGGATGTTCTTAAAACGATTTTCTTCTCTGCTTAAAGACACCGACACCGATTGTTTTGCCTGGGCCTTGCTGGACAATCACTTCCATTTGCTTTTACGTTGCAACCGGTCAGCAATTTCCACCTTCATGCGGCGCCTACTGACTGGATATGCAGTAAATTTCAACCAGCGTCACAAACGAAACGGCCATCTTTTCCAAAACCGCTACAAGTCAATTATCTGCGAGGAAGATGTCTATTTGCTTGAACTCATCCGTTACATCCATCTGAACCCCTTACGAGCCCAAATAGTACCTGAGATAACCACACTCGATACTTATCCCTGGAGCGGCCATGCCGTATTAATGGGCAAAACGGATCTACTCGGCCAGGCTATTGACGAGGTATTGCTTCTTTTCGATAAACGGCGAAAGGAAAGCCGCAAAAAATACCGGCAATTCCTCTCCGACGGCATATCCCAAGGCCGCCGCCCCGAATTGGTGGGTGGAGGTTTACGCCGGAGCAGAAAGACCGAAGACGGCCAAGACGAGTGCGCAGTCTTTGACGATCGAATTCTGGGGAGCGGGGAATTTGTCGAGCGGCTTCGAATGGAAACGGATATCCGGACGATCATGCCGCCAAGAGTATCATTGCAGAAAACCCGTGAAATCATATGCGAGCTGTTTGAAGTGCCGCCTGAATCGATTTATCACCGATCGAGGGGTGGCCCTGTATCCGAAGTAAGAGCAGTTTTTTGCTACGCTGCGATTCGATGGCTCGGCATGAAGGGTGTTGAGGTTGGGGAATTTCTTTCCATAGGGCCATCAGCTGTAAGCCGATCGATGTATCGCGGGGAACAGATATTACATGAGAACAAGCCCCTCCAAAAGCACTTGGACAGCGTCTTGCGCGAGAAATGAAATAAGGGCAGCATAGAGCAATAACGGCTCTTGTATATACTTAATTACGTGAAACGCATGAGAGCATAGACGTCCCTCTTATCCCCCCATGAGAGCATAGACGTCCCTCTTATCCCCCCATGAGAGCATAGACGTCCCTCTTATCCCCCGAGAAATAGCCGGAGCTATCAAGGCCATGCCACGAGGATGAAAACAAAACAACATGACTACTCCGAAGCCGCATAAAGGGATTATACAGTTTTTTATCAACAGGGTAATACCCATCATGCCCTTTATTATGCCATTACTGCTTCTGCCCCTCGCCGCAGGCTGGTGGTGGCAGTCCACCTTTCCTTCCCAGTTTGCCCACCACCGGGAAGGGATATTGCTCGGCTTTTTAATCTACATAGTGGTTATACGCTTCACCCTGCTCGACCTCATGCTGTTCTACGTCTCAAGCCACCACAGCTCCATCCATTTAGATCTCTTGCATATTGTATTTCTCTACCTTGAAATTACAATTGTTACCATGCTGTTTTTCACCCTGCTCTATGACCTTTTCGGGGTATTCTCTCTCTTCCGCTACAACGGCCCCGCCGCAGGCGAACATATGGCCCTGATGCAAGGCCACAACCTACGGGTGGCCTTTTATATTTCCATGGAACTATTCACCACCCTGGGGGCCGGAGACTGGATTCCCCAAACCTTAAACGCCATGCTGGCGGCTGGAATAGAGGCCCTGCTAGGCTTTATTCAGGGCGGCGTCTTCTTCGCGGTACTCATTTACGCCCATCAAGGCGGCAAAAACGCCACTCTGCCAACGGTCATCAGTCGTGAACCATAATAAAAGCCAAGTTCAACCAACAACACGCGGGATGTTCTTAAAACGATTTCTTCTCTATTTAAAAGACACCGACACCGATTGTTTTACCTGGGTCTTGCTGGACAATCACTTCCATTTGCTTTTACGTTGCAACCGGACAGCAATTTCAAGGGACGCACACTCGCCGCGTAATTTTTTGTTTATTGACGTTCAGTTCTCCCAGCCAAGTCTTTTCAGGCTCGTCGGTGCGCCCCTGAGCTAAACGTCAGCAAGTCAAAAAAGTTAACATAAACATCGTACTATCGTCTACCAAAGATATGAAACATCATAAAATAATATTGACAATGGTATAACTATGCATCATATTATTCATAATGCTATTTTTGATTATGGAGGATAACATGGCAACCAGCGTAAAAACAGCTATCTCGCTACAAGAAGATTTATTCAAAGAAGTCAACCAGCTAGCCAGTGAGATGCATGTGTCACGAAGCAAACTATTCGTTATGGCCGTAAAGGATTTTATCAAAAAAGAAGAAAGCAAGAATTTAATAGAGCAGATAAATAGTGCTTTCAGTGATGCTCCAACTTCTGATGAAATGGTCATACAAAAGAAAATGAGAGTTAAGCATGCGAAGAACATAATGAGTGAATCATGGTAATCAAACAAGGAGAAATCTATTGGGTCGATCTTGGTGAGCCAAACGGCTCTGAGCCAGGCTACAAACACCCTCACATTGTAATCCAGAATAACCTTTTTAACTCAAGCTTAATCAATACGGTGGTAATGTGCTCCCTTACCTCCAATATCAAAAGAGGCTCATCACCCGGAAATGTTGTTTTAAAAAAAGGTGAGGCTAATTTACCAAAGAAAAGCGTTGTTAATATAACTCAAATTTATACCGTAGACCGGAATGATCTCTGTGAAAAGATCGGGGCCGTAAACATCGACAGAGTTAAAGAGATATTGTCAGGGATACAACTACTTACAGAGCCAAGAGAATTGTAGCCAAGAAGCTGCTATCGGGATAGGAACGGCCATCCCTGCACAGGTCTTGACGAAGGAAAGAAATGAGGACAAAGAAATAGAGAGAAAACAAGAGAGTGGAAAGCGGTAAGAGTATGGTTATTGACTATGGGGATAGAGCCGCTGAAACTTTATTAACCGTTGCTTGCGATTTCGGGTAATTGTTCTTCCGAAACGGAACCTGTTTTTATAAGCCGGAGATCCTTATCGTCAACCTTAACCTCTCCGACTAAAGAGGCCCCTGATTCCACCGCAAGGTTTACGGTCTCAACATTACCCTCAATACGGCACCCTTTCACAACGGTAAGGTCTTTTGATTTTATATTACCCCGCACCTTGCCCTGACAGATGCAGGTTTCGGCATCAACATCTCCGGTGACGCCACCGGTTTTACCAATAACAAGATACTCGCCCTTAACGTTGCCTTTTATAGTGCCATCCAGCTTTAATTTGCCGGAAAATGACAGATCACCAACTATGCTTAACCCCCGGCCTATTATACTGTTGATCGCCGCTTTATCGGCAGTTCTATGGGGTGCCTCCCTGTTGAACAAACCCATGCGCTTAGCTCCTCCCTGATCTTTTCGAGATATATCGGGCAATCCTGACGAATTTTAATGGATTAACGGTTCGCCCCTTATAAACAATTTCGTAATGCAGATGCGGGCCTGTACTGCGACCGGTATTACCGAGCAGCCCGATAACCTGCCCTCTTTTAACTTTTTGGCCTTTCTTTACCAGAGTCTTCTCCATATGGAGATACTTCGTCTCAAAATTCATGGCGTGTTTAACGAACACATAATTACCATTACCCCTGGAAAATCCCTGAGCCACGACAACTCCAGCCGCGGTACACATGACCCCGGTTCCCCTCTTCTGGCGAATATCAAGACCGGAATGGAAGGCGGGCTTATTATTAATAGGATCAATGCGGCGGCCATATTTAGAGGTAATCGTCCCCCATACCGGCGGCCCCAGAGGAATGGCCCGAATAGCATCCAAATAATTATCAACCTTGAATGACAAGTCTTTATAGGTATTGTCGGAAAGGGGAATAAAAGGCCCGCCGCTGTTCCGGGAGCTGCTCTTCACCTTAATTTTTACCCCGACGACACGCAAAATTGACTCAATACTGCGGCTCTTCTTTTTCAAGTCAGCCAGAGCCTTGGTGAGCATAGCTTGTTTAGCACTGTTCTGCTTAATCAATTCACTCAGCTTATCCTGCCGGCGGGCCTCCCGGAGGGACACCTCCTCGGTCAGGCGCTCTTTAAACTCATTATTCCAGACTCTGGAGGCTCGCAGCTCATTAGAAAGACGGGCGACCGATGTTTTTATCCTGCCGTTTTCTCTAACAAAATGAACCCCGGCGACACTCGAGACAATTAAGACGACTGCTACAGCCAGAGAAACAAGCAGGCCAACCTTGATGGCGGATTTTGAAACCACAAAGGATCTTGTATCACTCTGCTCACCGGTCAATATTATGTGCAGCTTGTTTGACATAGATTCTAACGCTTCCATTAATTTAAATCAAAAAGGTAACTGTTCAGCTACACCCCATCTCGGAGTCTACGCTATCCGAAGTCTACGCTATCTATTGTGCCTGAGTGGCCGACCGGACGGCTATCAGCCAAAAAAACCGGTGCGCCTGGTAAGATAGCAGAGGAGAAGGCCCACGGCCACGATCATAAATCCCATAATACGCAATAATGCCGGCGGCATAGCGATTAATTGCCGCAGCCAGTCCAACATCTTCTCAGGAAAGGCGGCATAGGGCAGCCCCTCCAAAACAAGAAGCAAACCAATAATACTCAAGATGGTTTTCAAGACAAAATATTATTTACTTTTTATAATAGCGATCAATTAACCACATTTAGGTTCATATAACCCCATAATTGTAAGCGTTTCACCGGCAAATGCCCGTTCCAATCCTTCGATTATACGGTATATCGGAAACTTGGAACGTGTTCAGGATAGTATTCATGGAGCGCTTACCTATTTATCAATAGCGGCATCTTCGACAATAACTTCATAGATCAGCGCCCCAAAGGCCTTATCGGCTCGCAGGATGCCGCTGACCAGAACTATACTGCCCTTCTTAACCGCCTGATCCGTAGAGGTAACTACCAGCTTGCGGTTGCCACGCCGGCGGCTGCCGGTACCGTCAATGAGGCGGAGCCAGGTAAGGCCACCATAATGAGATATCTTAATAATCTTACCACGCACCTCAACCTTCCTGCCATTCAATTTTTTCTTGTTTTTATACAACCCGGCGATGGTATAGCCCTCGGCGCCAGAGGCCTTTTTGACCTTCAGGCTCTGGCCGGGTTTAGATGCGGTATTCCGAGCGCCGGCGGCTCTTTCATCGCCCCCCACCACACGTTTTATATGCCTTATACCGCTGGAGAAAATAATATCGCTAAAACTCCGACCCAGAGTTGGGCTGGTATATCGGCCCATATCCATCCCCTGCTTAAATTCAATCACATCCCCTTTCCGCACCAGAGCCTGTTGTATTGCCACCCACTGTTTCCCCTTTGCAGTCTCAATCTTAGCATAGGTATAGCCCCCGCTGTTCATGGTTTCCAGTACCTTGCCGGCCAGTTTACCAACCGCCTGGGACACAGTAGCAGATAGCAGTATTATAGCAATTAACAAGACAAAAGTAGAAAATTCTTTACGACGGAAAAACCACATTTTTTCACCTTGGAGAAATCAGGAATCCAGGCTGACAAATCCCCCCTGGACAAATACATTCCTTTAACCTTGACAAGAATATCTATTAATTGTATCGAATCAGCAGGAATGTCCAGCATCAATTTCTAATCAGAAGTAAACGCTCCATGACCCCCTGCAACACTTACACCTCGGAGAGCAACCTACTTCCGAAGTGTATTGATCGTTTACAATCAGAGTATACCAATAAATACTTGCACCCAACATTTTCAGACAATCTATGAATATCGGCAGATCAATTCGGGTATTTCTGGCTGCGAACTATCGTTCCAGCCTGCTGATCGGCTGGACTATCCTCATCGCCGCCTCTGGAGCCTGGAATCTCTACCAGAACCACGTTGACACCATAGCCAAGGCCAAAATAGAGGCGAGAACCATTTTCGAGCATAATATTGCCTATCGCAAATGGAGCACCATGCATGGTGGTATATATACCAAAATCCCCAACAAAGACAAGAACAACCCGCATTTCTTCTTTAAAATCAAGGGCTCCCGGCCAAACACCGTGGGTTTCACAATTATCGACCCCTTTCAGGTGACCCAGCAGGCCTATGAGGTTTTACACAAGCAGTCCTCAAACCTGGCCGCCTTCAGCCACACGGTAAGCCTCAATTATCAGGAGACCATTGACCCTTACGACAAACCGGATGCCTGGGAAACAAAGATTCTTAAAGAATTCCGCAAAGGAATAATTACAGAGGCGAGTACCATTACCAAAATCAACAGCGCCCCTTATCTGAAGCTCTTAAAACCATATGTAATTGACCAAGGCTGCCTTAACTGCCACGAGAGCCCAGAGTTCAAAGTCGGCGCGGTACACGGCGGCATGAGCGTGGCCATCCCCATGCAGCCCTATTACGCGACAGCGGTCATGGCGCGGCATACTATTCTCCTGACTCATCTCCTGCTCTGGCTCCTCGGCGGCCTGGCTATTATCAAATTCAGCGCCGCCTTCCAGCGCTATCAGGCAACAATTACCGAGAGCGAAAAAAAATTCCGTATCGTATCTGAATTCGCCTATAATTTTGAATATTGGATAAAGAACAATAACCAGCTGGCCTTTATATCTCCATCCTGTGAACGGCTCACCGGATATTCCCGCCTGGAATTCATGAATAACCCTAAATTATTATTAGATATAATTCATCCCGACGACAAGGAGATGTATCGCCGCCACCTGCATAAAATAGATGATCCTGAACATAACGGCACTGATTTTCGCATAATAACCAGAGACGGCCAGGTACGCTGGTTCACCCACACCTGCAGCCCCATATATATTAACGGCCAGTTCCTGGGACGCCGGGGAAGCAGTATTGACATTACCGAACACAAAAAATTAGAGGAACGTCTGAACCACACTAAGCGCCTGGAATATTTAGGGCGATTCGCCGGTGGCATCGCCCATGATTTCAACAATGTTTTGGCCTCCATCAGCACTTTCAGCCACCTGCTGGCCCAAGAGAGCCACGGCAATAAAACCGTCAGCGACTATATCAAATACATAAATATCGCCACCAAACTTGGTAAAAACCTCACCGCCAACCTCCTGTCTTTCGGCAAAAGGCAGGAGGTTGCCCTATGCGCTGCCTCCCTGAATAACATTATCTCCGGCATAGCCGACATCCTCCGCAGTCTGGTAAACGAGGAGATCGACCTCCAGATTAAACCTGCCGCCGATGATTTACCCATAGCGGCGGACAAGCATCAACTGGAACAGGTGCTGATTAATCTTTGCACCAACGCCAGAGATGCCATGCCGAACGGCGGAACCATCAAGATTGCCAGCCAGGCGGTGGAGGTCGAGTCCCCCATCAATGGTAATATTGATAAAATTCCAGCGGGCTGTTACATGAAACTCAGTCTTGCCGACAACGGCGAGGGAATCAATCCAGCCGACCTGAGCAGAATATGTGAGCCCTTTTTCACCACCAAGAATTCTTCCAAGGGTACCGGCCTGGGCCTGGCCATTATCCACGATATTATCAAAAAGCACGGGGCCTTTTTTAATGTCCAAAGCGTTGGTGGAGAAGGAACAACCTTCACGGCTTATTTCCCGGTAAAACACAATTCAGCGCCTCTTACTCCTCCCCGGAAAACCCCTGCGCCCGCCTCGCCGCCGGTTGATACCGCTCAAACTGACGACAAAACATGTTCTCCGGTCAATGCCGGTACCGGCATTAAAGAAAATATCCCGGCCAGCCCCGCCTCCCGCGGTACAATTCTGCTGTCTGACGACGAAGAGATGGTTCGTAATTCATTGACGATTCAACTGCAGCAGGCGGGCTTTAATGTTCTCGGCGCCGCTAATGGAAAAAAGGCCATCAGCCTCTTTATTGATCACAAAGATGAGATTAATCTGGCGATTTTAGACCTGCTCCAGCCCCTTAGAAACGGCCGGGAAATTTATGAGGTTATATACAAAAATCAGCACCACCTGCCGGTTATTTTTATCAGCGGCAACGGCGGCGCCGATAATCATCTTTCCCCGGAAATACTTGCTCGACCAAGGGTACATTTTATGGCAAAGCCCCTGGTAATAGAAGATTTTATGACCCTGGTTGAAGATCTGACATCGGGCAGCGCTTAGACGTGCTTACCCCATTGCCGGGCCGCCGTATTTCCATACCCCGCAGACTCGCTTTTTAACTTGCGGTAAGCAATAAGTTGTGTTAGAGAAAAGCAACTTTAAAATTGTTCCAATCAGGAGTTTTTATGATCAGAAAAGCCTCTTTAAACGACAGCGCCGCCAGGATTATCTGTTTTTTCCTGGTCGTTACGCTTTGGGCATCCGTTCTGCCCCTGTCGGTTGAGGCCGCTCAGAACCCAGCAGTTGCAGGTAGCGCCAGGCTTCAAGCCGCAGCCAAGAAGATCCTGGCTCTTGACAGCGCCCACAAACTGTTGAATACCGATTGTATAAAATGCCATACATCAGAGCCCGCCGACATCAAACGGGCCGGCGGCAAGCATAGAACAGCAGTCACCTGTCTTGACTGCCATATTCAGCACCTGCCAAGTGGAGTAAAGACCATTCCCCAATGCTCTATGTGCCATGACCCTTCGGCTCAGGCTCATTTTGCTCTCGGGACGCGCTCCGTCTGTCTTAAATGCCATCGCAATCCTCACACGCCCCTAATCATAACCATTCCGGATAAACACTGGGTAAACAAGGCCTGCGAGACCTGCCATCCGGAAAAGGGCAAGGAATTCAAAGAGTATCCCAGCAAGCACTCCCAGAAAAACTGTACCTTCTGTCACCCCAAAAAGCATAAGCGGATTAAACGCTGTCTGCAATGTCATAAACCCCACGCCCCGTTCATGGTCTTTAAAGACTGTCTGCGCTGTCATAAGCCGCATAGCCCCTTAAACATTCATTATGCCGGCAATATACCCAACAAATACTGCGGGGCCTGTCACACGGATATCTTTAAGCTGCTCTCCAAGAGTAAAGCCAAGCATGGGAAATTCAAATGCGCCTTCTGCCACAAGAATAAGCATCCCACAGTACCCAAGTGTCAGGACTGCCATCAGAATATCCACTCAGAGAGCATTCTGTCACGCTTTAATAACAATTGCCTGAAATGTCACCGTGACCCGCATAATTTATTAATTTAGTAACGGACTGATACCTGAGGATAGCAGTTATAGATTTACATGAAAGATATGAAAGTCACCTGCCATGATATTGGTTCTGGGTGACCGGGCGTAGTTGTTACCTTAATTTAAAAGGTTTTGGCGTCAATATGTCTGGCGTCATTTAAGATAAATTCAAGAAAGAAGAAAAAGGCGAGGGGGAATATGAAGAAACTAAAAAAAGGCACAAAATTCATAACGGTACTGGCGGCTCTATTATTTGCCTCGGTTCTGCTGACCACAACCCAGGTTCAGGCCCGGTTGACCAAGGTGGCTCTGACCGCTAAGATCAAAACAATACCACCGCGGCCGGCTCTGTATGACCAGACCATTAAACCATTGAAGATGAAGCAATGTGCTCAATGTCATATTGGAGTCTTCAAACTTTTGAAGGCCCAGGGTCACCGGCATCAGAAAGTATGTACCTTCTGTCATGAAGTCTATCACACTTACTCCCCCGGCCGGGTCAGCTACAAGGACGCCCTGCCCAAATGTGTTGCCTGTCACGGCCATCCACACGGCAACAAGCCTCTTGTGGTTAACTGCCACAATTGCCATTCCAATGCCCATAGCCCGTTGAATCTGCCCAATATCACCGGCGACATGTGCATCAACTGCCATCCGGGGCCGCCTGCCGACCTGAAGAAATACCCGAGCAAGCATAGTGATCTGGATTGTACCGACTGTCATACCAAACACGGCTATATTCCGAATTGTACTATGTGTCATAGTGAGGACGGCGGCGAGGTATATCATATTGCCGGTAATCCCACCAACAAGGTTTGTCTGAGCTGCCATGTCAGTCCTCATAAACCTCTGCAGATTTCTTACGCGCCCAATACGCCCAAGAAATTATGCGCCAGCTGCCATATGAATCCGACTCACGCCAAGGTATACGCGGATCTGAAGAAGGCCAATTCCAAGCACTTCAAGCTGCTTACCTGCGCTAAATGTCATGTTCGGCACGGCGAGATTCCGTCCTGTTTCAAGTGCCATGACCATAAGGGCCATCGCAAGAATTTGAAGGCCTCTGAGTGTCTGCGTTGTCATACCGATCCGCATAATCCGCTGAATGTGACTTTCTCGCCCACCGATCCCAAGTCCATCTGCGGCGGTTGTCACACCAAGGAGTACAAGACTCTAATCGCAAGTAATACTCGTCATTCAAAACTGACTTGCGCCTTCTGCCATCCGCACCATGGTGAGCTTCCCAAGTGTCAGCGCTGTCACGGCGTACCGCACGGCGAGGATATGCTCAAGAAGTTCGGCGGCAAATGCGGCGCCTGTCACGGCACCGCTCATGATGTCCGGGGTCGTATGCATGGTGCTCCGGCACCAGGCTCCGTACTGCAGCCCTATCTGAGGGAGTATAATAATATAGTTAAATAAACCATGATTGAGGATTTAATTACTAATCCTCTTCATTAAAAACTAAGGCCGCCGATGAATATTAATCATCGGCGGCCTTTTTTGTTTTTTGTAACTTTTGTACCTGCTATCTGCCAATCCGGGGGCTGCGTATTCCTGAAATTACAAATTCACTTTTCTCTCTCTTCGTGTACTTCGTGGTGAATTTTTTCTATTTTATAAAATCACCCTGGTCTCCTGATGCTTGAGCAGGCCGGTGGTCACAGGTAGAAAGGCGGCGTGGGCCTCAAGCTGACTGGAGTAGATTTTATGGCCGGCAAGCTTCAGAGTCTCAATACTGAACCGCTGAAAGATGGTCTTTTTAAAGAAGGCATGGCGTTGGCGCTGATTAAATAGTCCCTCTACTTCATCCGGCAGATGGTGCCAGAGATAATCCCTGGCACCTTTCATGTCCACTGGCAGGCAGGACGGGGGCGTACGGCCCCCGGCATGCAGCCAGTC
>DRPV01000309.1 GCA_011330685.1 Desulfobacterales bacterium | reverse complement strand
GGTCACACCCGTTCCCATTCCGAACACGGCAGTTAAGCTCCTCAGCGCCGATGGTACTGCCAGGGCAGCTTGGTGGGAGAGTAGGTCATCGCCGAATTTATTTTTAAGGCTGTAATCCTTTTTTTGGATTACAGCCTTTTTTTTGGCCTTTGAAGGCGGGGCTCCTCGCTAAACTGTGTGATTAGTGAGCAATAAGGCATCGCACTGAATGAGTTACATCAGTTATTAAATAATTACCGTTCGCTTGATAGTTTGAACCACCTCTTCCGGGTCATCTATTATGTTGAAATAAAAGAGATCTTCATCTTTGATGTTGCCGGCGGCCAGCAGACTCTCCTTTATCCATTTAACCATCCCGCTCCAGTATTCACTGCCCACCAAAATAATGGGGAAACTCTTGATTCTCCGGGTTTGAATCAGGGTTACGGCCTCGAATAATTCGTCAAGGGTGCCAAAACCGCCCGGCATGCCGACAAAGGCCATGGCGTATTTAATGAACATGACCTTGCGGACGAAGAAATACTTAAAACTTAAAGGCAGGTTGGAATATGGGTTGGCCTCCTGTTCAAAGGGCAGGTTTATGTTCAGCCCCACGGAAACACCATCGGCCGCAGCCGCCCCCTTGTTGGCCGCTTCCATAATTCCGGGGCCGCCGCCGGTGATAATGGCGTAACCTGCCTCGGCCAGGCCATGGGCTATTTTCTCAGTAACGCCGTAGTATTTATCTTCCGGCTTAGTACGAGCTGAGCCGAAGATAGAGACCGCCGGCTGGTTGATTTCGGACAGGCTGTCAAAGCCGTCCACAAATTCAGACATGATCTTGAACAGGCGCCAGGAATCGCCGACATTGAAATTGTCCAGCCAATATTGCTGCTTGTCAAGGTGGTTATTGGAAATTTTCTGCATGTATTCTCCAGTTCTTATATTAGAGAGGAAATGAACCGTCTCTCTATGACTTCCATCATATCACTTATCAATCAGGTTATAAATTTCTGCCGGGGCAAATTTAATTCAGCCGGTTAATCTGCTTTAAAAGTTGGGCCGCCTTCTGGTTGGTACCATGGATTTTTAGGAGGCGGGCTAATATCGCTCTGGCTTCGCTGAGGCGGTCTGCAGATTTATAGAGAGTGGCTGCGAGCAGCAGAATATCCGTATCCCGCGGGGCTAAATCAAGGGCCCGACGAACAGCGTCGATGGCCTCATCAATGCTGCCCGCCTCACTCAGCACCCAGGCCAGCCGCCGCCAGTTCCCGGCTTCTTCGTTATTAAGTTCAACCGCCTGGCGACAGAGGTCAACGGCAATATTAATTCCCTGCTTTTCCATGGCATAGAGTTCACCCAGCATGCTTAATGACAACGCGTCCCGATTATTACTGGCAATAGCCCGCTGCAGGCAGGTAATTGCCTCCCGGTATTGTCCTTCCCCCCGCAGAGCCTGGCCGAGATAACGGTATACCTGGTCGTGTCCCAGATCGTTGCCTGATTCTAACCAAGGCTCACAATACTCCCAGGGATGATTGTCTTCCCTCGTGTGCCCCGCGGCTTCTCCTTCGGCCCGGCGCAGTACCTTAATGGCCTTTTTATACTGGCCCTGGGTGCAATAAAGCTGGCCTAACTGCAGGAGAAGATCAAAGCAGGAATCATCCACTGTTAGAGCTTTTTCAAAATATTTCAGGGCTGTTACGTTGTCCGCACCACGTAAATGGGCAAAGCCAAGATTGAACAATGCCATGAAATCTCTGGGTTTAATGGCTGTAATCTGTTCAAAGAGGGGAATTGCCATCTTGTAGCGTTCAATTTGGGCGTAGATGACCCCCAGGCTGTTTAAAAGGTTGATGTTATCCGGGTTCAGATTCAGGCCCAGGCGGTATTCCCGGATAGCGCTGTTTATATCGCCCTCGTTATAATATATGTCGCCGCTGATATTAAGGCTTACTGAATCAAAAGTGGTAATGGCACCGGGGCCGTAGAAGGAGGCGTGGGCCAGGGCCTTGGCGGCGTTCATGGGGGTGTCGATTTTCTTGAAACCGGGGCAGGGGTAGCAGGCGATTCCCTGGGAAAAGGTGCCGATCTGTAATTTTTTGAGCCTGGCGCTTAGATTATGAGCCCACTGCTCGGCCTCCTGGTCATCCAGACCGGCCAGATAAATTATGTATTTCTCCGTACCGGCGGGGATAGCAACGGCATCAGGCCCCATGAGGGAGAGGAGCCGTTCCGGGAATGGGGTATCCCGGGCTATATCACGTTTGAGAAGAATAATGGAGAATTGATTAACGCCGCGCCAGATATTTTTTATGGCGCTCATAATCTCCGGATCTATGGGGGGCAGCTGGTTGTTTTCCGGGTTCAGGGCGGCGCTGGAACAGAGGGCGAAGGCGCCGCGTTTTTTGGCTGTACGCAGGGCCTGCCAGGCCTGGGACAACGGCGGGCAGTCCGTCTCGGATTTTATATCCTGCTCCGTGGGGCTGATTGGAGCAATGCCGATATGGGCCTTGATTATATTATGACGTTTAAGCTTACGAAGGATGGAGTAACCCAGCTTCTGGGCCTCCGGTTCATTCGTCCCAGGACAGGGCAGGGCGAAGATCCCGGCTCCAAGATGGTGCAGGGTGGATATTCCCCCCAATAATGAATCGAGATAGGCCCCGGTCTGGCTGATATTGGCCAGGGCCTGGTCGGCATCCTGGCCGCGGTGGGCTGTTTCAATGAGCAGCAGTTGGCCGTTGGCCTCTTGATTCACAGGCGGCAGCCAGTTCGGCCGGGACGTCGGATTGATGAGGAAATTTATTTTCTGGCGGAGATGAGCGGCATTTAAAAGGCCGGACATCGGATCCATTGACCAGGTTTTAATGAGGTGCAGTTCACGCCTGATCTGCCTGCCCCGTTCGATAAACCAGGAAGGTGAGTTGGCATAAAGGGTGGGTGGGCCGCCGATGATAACGGCAACAATAATAGGTTCCCGGTCAATGGTCAGAGGCAGAAAAGCGCTCTGACTTTCATTGTTGATGATTACCCGGCGTTCTTTAAGAACCAGATCAATGCCGGTCTTTACGGTCTCGGGCCATTCGTTAATATCCAGCGGTCTAACTGTACCGTTTGACTCGATAATATGGGCAATGGCTACCTCGCGGCAGGTAAATATTTCCCTGATAGTCCGGCATAAAAGTGGTTCATGGCGGTAAAAATCGGTCTCATTAAGGTCAAGGCTGGGGAAGTAAAAGGGCAGCGGTGTAATTTCAGGCTTCATGGGCAGGGGGCTGGTGGTTTGTTAGGCGAATTTTTAGCTGTGTTGATTGAAAACCAACAATAAACCGGCGGCTAATTGTGGAATTTCTTTGTCACTTACTGTCCGTAAATCAAGGATATATTTATTATGCTCTATGCGGCCAATAACCGGCAGGGGCAGTTGGCGGAGGCTTATTTCCAGTTCGTTTAACGTCATGGCGGCGGGTTCCAGGGCCAGGGCGCGGCTGGGCAGGCCCCGTTCCGGCAGAGCTCCGCCCCCCACCCTTGATTCCGTGTCGAGATATGACATACGGCAGAGCCCGTCAAGCCCGCTGCCAAGCCGCCGTTTCAGGCGGGCGGCCCGTTGGCGGGTGACTGCCATGGGGGTGGCCAGCATGGCGAGAGTGGGGATTTGCCGGCGGGCCTGCTCTGGATCATAGTATATTCTTAAGACTGTTTCCAGGGCCGCCAAGGTGAATTTATCGATCCGCAGGGCTCGGTTTAAGGCATCACTTTTGATGGTCGCGATAATTTCTTTTTTGCCTAAGATCAGTCCGGCCTGGGGGCCGCCCAGAAGTTTATCGCCGCTGAAGGTAACCACGTCCACTCCGCTCTTTAATATCTCACCCACCGTGGGTTCGGCCGGCAGGCCGAAGAGCCCCATATCCATCAGCGAGCCGCTGCCCAGATCTTCCATAACCGGCAGGCCGTGTCTAACCCCCAGTTTTACCAGATCCGGCAGGCCGACCTCGGAGGTAAAACCGATGAGCCGGTAATTGCTGGTATGCACTTTCAGTAGGAGAGCGGTATCGGGCCCTATGGCAGTCTCATAGTCTCTGAGGTGAGTGCGGTTGGTGGCTCCCACCTCCCTTAGGCGGGCTCCGCTTCTTGTCATCACATCGGGAATGCGGAAGGAGCCGCCAATCTCCACCAACTGGCCCCTGGAGACAATTACCTCCCGACCCTGGGCCAGGACGCTTAAGCAGAGGAGAACCGCGGCGGCGTTGTTGTTAACCACCAGGGCGGCTTCGGCTCCGGTGAGATCGCAGAGAATATCCTCGACAAGGGAGTAACGGCTGCCTCGTTTGCCGGTATTTAGATCAAATTCCAGATTGGAATAATGCCCCCCCACCTCGGCCAGGTTGTTTAAGGCGGCCTCCGGCAGCAGGGAACGGCCCATATTGGTATGTACCACTACCCCGGTGGCGTTGATGAGCCGTTGAAAACGGGGCCGGGTGAGCTCCTCGATACGGGCGCTGATGGCGGCCTGCAGAGCAGAGCGGCTCAACTTATCTTCTCCTTTCAGGGTCTGGGTGAGGATGGCGTTTCGTTTCTGTTCGAGTATCTCTCGGATGGCCCGTTTAATAAGGACAAGGGGGGCCGCTTCAATAGCTGGAGCGGCAGGGGACTCGGCGAACCAGGCCAGGCATTCATCAACCTTGGGGATGGCGCGTAATAATTGTTGTTTGTCTGTTGTCATCTCGGATTGTTGGTTTCCTTGTGAGATTAAATCCTGGGGGCTCTCCTGGCCTGCTAAATTACAAAACTAAAATAGAATTGCCTTTATTTGTCAATACTTATGTCCGGCAGGGCCGCCATATAGTTTAAAAGCCGCGCCATGGCTTCGTTAATCGTGGTGAAGCGGTTCTGGTCGGTCAGCATCTCGGTCGGCTGCTGGATATAGGGGGCTTCAATTAATTCATCGGCGCTGTTGGCAATAAGTTTTTCCAGGCTCTCTCTGGTAGTTTCGAGATGGAATTGCAGGGCCAGCACCCGTTCCTGATAAACGAATCCCTGGTTGCGGCAGACCTCGCTCCGCGCCAGACGAGCGGCTCCGGCGGGCAGGGAGAAGGTGTCGCCATGCCAGTGAATGACGGTGAGTCCCTGGCCGAACACCTCTCGCAGACCGGGACTGAGGCCGGGATCGGGAATGATGGGCCACCAGCCGATTTCTTTTTCGGCATTGGCCGTAATCTGTCCCCCCAGGACATCGGCAATGAGCTGAGCCCCGAGGCAGATACCCAGCACCCGGCCGCCCTGTCTGATGACCTTGGCAATAAAGTTTTTCTCTCTCTTAAGCCAGGGGAATTTATCCTCTTCATAGATATTCATGGGGCCGCCCATGACAATGAGCCAGTTAATATCGCCTGGATCGGGCAGGGGCTCATCATTAAAGAGACGGGTTTTGGTGATGGCAGCCCCCTGCTGCCCGGCCCAGGTTTCAATGCTGCCCAGGCCCTCAAAGGGGACATGCTGTAAATAATGTATCTTCATTTTTTGGTTTCCTTTTCGCAAAGAGTCATTTTTATATCCAGAACCGGGGTCTTGTCCATGGCATCTAAACCACGTACCGTGATTAGATTTTGTTCGATAGCCAGTACTCGCAGCTGAGAGAGGGCGATGGGGTTGGGGCGTATCGGGCTGTGAGTGGCGAAGACCCCCCGTATGGGGCGGCTCGTGTCACCCCTGGGGTGAACCCGGAGAATATCACGCCGCGCCTGGTTGAACCAGAAGAGAACCAGGATGTCATTACCGGCTCTTATACCATCTAATCCTTCGATATATTGGGGGTATAATTCAATAACACCCTCTTTCGAGGATATATCGTAATTTCTTGGGGTCTCCCGGCGGAGTTGGAGGTCGCAGTGGAGGATACCTATGGGGTTTATGGTTATATCGGTCATAATCTTTCTCCTATTACCTAAGATAAAAGCTGACAGCTATTCACTCCAAAAGTCAAGAAAAAATGTAACTGTCCAGCAG
>DRPV01000308.1 GCA_011330685.1 Desulfobacterales bacterium | reverse complement strand
TTGGCATGGCGGTGGATTCCAATGTTCTCATCTTTGAACGAATGCGGGAGGAATTCGCTCTCGGTAAATCCATTCGCTCCGGGGTGGAAGGCGGTTACGACAAGGCCTTCTGGACTATTGTTGACTCCCAGGTAACCACCCTTATCACGGCCCTGGCCCTTTTCCTCTTCGGTACCGGCCCCATTAAAGGTTTCGCGGTTACTCTATCCTTCGGTGTTACCTTCAACCTCTTTACCACCCTCTTCGGCACCCGTCTGGCTTATGATTACCTCTATAACAAACGAGCCTTGAAGAAACTGACCTTCTTAAAGTTCTTCAACAAGCCCAATTTAGATTATATGAGTATCCGTAAAATCACCTTTACCATCTCCACACTTCTGGCCCTCCTCGGAATGTTCGCCTTTGTCCAGATTTTACGTGGTCATGGTAATCTTGGGGTTGATTTCGCCGGCGGCTCCATGCTTGAGTATCAGGCCTCAGCCCCCTTTCAACTCAAGGAGGCCAGAAAGGCCTTTGCCAAACATAAACTTAATGATATCCAGCTCCAAAAGGTGGAAAATAAAAACCAGCTGATTATTAAACTCAAAAAATCAACCAAGACGGTGGAGAATCTTGATACCGAGGTCACCAAGATTTTAAATTCCGAGATTAAAGGTCAGCATTTCAAAATCATCAGCGAAACGGAGATTGGCTCCTCCGTCAGCAGCGCCCTGCGTGACAAGGCCGTAGAAGCCATCTTCATCTCACTGCTGGGAATCATTATCTATCTCGCCCTGCGCTTTGATATCCGTTTCGGCCTGGCCGGGGTAATCGCCATCTTCCACGATGTCCTGGTTGTTATTGGTATCTGTTACATCATGAATGTGGAGATGACCCTGCTAATTGTCACCTCTCTGCTGACCCTGGCCGGTTATTCAATCAACGACTCGGTAATTGTCTTTGACCGCATAAGAGAAAATATCAAGCATCAGGGCAACGAGAAAAACCTCTTCGCCCTCATTAATCGCAGTACCAACGAGATGCTGTCCCGAACCATCGTCACCTCTCTCACCACGCTGCTGTCCCTGGTGGCCTTGTTCCTACTTGGCGGTGTAGTAATTCATGAATTCGCCTTCACCCTCATTATTGGTATTATCGTCGGCACCTATTCTTCCATATTCATCGCCAGCCCCCTGCTCTCCATTTGGAGCAAGGAGAAGCAATAAATGGCGCAATTACCGGAGCATCAACTCCTGAAGGCGGATGAGGTCTTTAAATTTCACTGCCATGCCGGAATTTCCTGCTTCACGGATTGTTGCCGGCAGTTGGAACTAGCCCTGACTCCCTATGATGTGCTGCGCCTGAAAAAAGCCTTGGGGCTTACCTCGGGCCGTTTTTTAGAGCAATACACCGTTATCGAGTTTGGGCCTGAAGATATCCACCCCAGGGTATATCTTGGTATGGTGGATGACGGCCAAGCCAGTTGTCCCTTTGTGGGCAGCGAGGGCTGCCGGGTATATAATGATCGGCCCGGCGCCTGCCGCACCTATCCCTTGGGACGCGGCGCCTCACTTGAGGCCCAGGGTGATAAGGCCATCCACATCCTCATCCGCGAACCCCATTGCCATGGGTTTGCCGAAGACCGGGAGCAGACCCTGGAGCAATGGCAGAATGACCAGGATTTACAGGAATACAACCATTACAATGATGAGATGCTGGCGATTGTCAACCACCCAGCCCTGCTCGCCGGACAGCGCATGAACCGGAAACAGGCCGATGATTTCATTCTCTGCCTCTATGACCTGGATCGTTTCCGGGAAAAAGCGGCGGCGGGCAATCAGAAGGATACCGCCCTGCTGAGCCTGGCAATAAAGTGTTTTATTAAACAATCATTCAGTTAAGCCAGAATTAATGGAGGAAACACACCCATACGCCAGGGTCTTTGTCTTTATTCAGGCCCTCAGGAAGACGGCTCTTTTTGTCTTGGCGGCTATTATTATCAGCGCCTTGCTCTTTTACGCCAATTCTCCCCGTCTCTTTAATATGGTTCAGGAGCACCTGCACCAGAAACTGGTTTTTTTCAGCGTCTCCGGGCCCTTTATCGCCCATCTAAAACTTTCATTTGTCCTGGCGGTTATAACCCTGATGCCGGCCATAGTTTTTGTCTTCTGGCAAGCCATGAGCCGCCCCTTTCAGTTAAGCCGCCTGAGCCGCTTCTGGTTTGTCTGTTTTACCTGTCTGCTCTTTTACAGTGGAGCGGCCTTCTGTTATTTTATCACCCTGCCCTATGGTATCGACTTTCTCCTCGGCTATAAGTCCGTGCAACTCAAACCCATTATATCGGTGGGCCGCTTTGTAAACTTTGTTACTATTTTCGTCCTGGGCTTCGGCCTGATCTTTGAACTGCCCATCTTTATGGTCTTCAGCGCCAAGGCCGGCTTGCTGCCACGCAGCAGCTTTGAGAAAAACCGCCGTTACGCGGTGCTGATTATCAGTATCATTGCCGCCGTTTTAACCCCCACCCCGGATATATTCAATATGATGCTCATGGGAGTACCCCTCTACGCCCTCTACGAGGCTGGAATTGTAATCATCAAACTCTTAGGGATTTAAAAAATTAGCCGCAGTAAGTGAGAAAATGAATTTATATTCATTTTATTCGACGAAAATACAACTTTTTCTGCTATAATAATGAATGTTCGGGCAGAAGAGGGACTGCTAACAAGGGGACAATCACCATCCGGCAGAAACTACTACTTATGACATTACGGTCTGCTTCCTATTCCAAAAAAATTTATTTCTTACTATTAGGGCTGTTTATTTTTCTGCTTGCCGCAGCCGTTCTGTACACACGCAGCGTAAGTCAGGAGCCGTATATAGTCCTTTTGTCCGGGGCCGGAATGAAGGAGCCGGTCACTAAGATTGCCGCGAATTTTGAGCGGCTGACAGGCATCAAAGTTCAAACCCACTTCGAGGGTTCCAGTATTCTTCGAGACTACATCCTTAAATTCAAGACCGGTGATATTTTCCTCCCCGGTGACAAAAAGAATCTTGATATTCTGCGGCAAAAGGGGTTGGTCAAGCGCAGTGCCTTTCTGGCCTGGCATGTTGTGGCGATATTGGTTTCTCCACAGGCGGCAGATAAAATATCCAGTTTGGCCGACTTAAGCAAGCCGGGTATCCGCCTGGCGATTTCCAATCCCCGCCAGGCAAGTTTAGGCCGGCTGGTCATGCAAAAAATTATCAGAGTATATCCCAGAGGCCAGGCTATCCTCAACAATATAAAGGCATACGGCTCATCCTCCCAGGATGTCCTGCGCCTCTATCACCAAGAGAATATTGACGCGGTAATTGAGTGGGAGCTTATGGCTCTGACCCCGGCCGGCAAAGGGCTTATCGTGGTACCACTGCCAAAACCATATCAGATAAAAGTTCCTCTCGAAGCCAGCCTGCTCACCACCTCTAAGCATCCAAAACTTGCCAGACGTTTCTTCCAATACCTGATTACTGCCGGCCAGGAGGTATTCCGCCGGCAGGGATACAATGTGAACCGGGGCGACAATACGTGAAGCTGCAATCGACAGGTTATTTAATTTCAAGCCTGACAATGGGTTTTGTTGTCTTACTGGCCCTGGCATTTTACCAATACAGCTCCCTCGATGACCGACTGTTGAATACCGACGCCGTTCTTGATGCGATCACTCAAACCACCCATCGAATTCAGATTGAGGCCCTATGCGGCAGAACCTCCCAGGGGCGGACTCAAAAAATCATCACCAAAATAAATCAACTTTCGCAAAATTTACGGAAATACCCCCTTTCCGCCAACGAGAATAACAAACTTATTGACCTGGAAATATCCGTTGTCAGACTAAGCCGAATATTTGGCCATCCGCGGCAGGCGGAGCAATTCTTGCCCTCCCCTCTCGTCAAGCAGATTGAAGCTGAAACTATAAAAATTTCCAGGGCCTCAAAGGATCTTATGCTGCTGGTCAGGAAAAGGCTTCAATTAGAGCAGAGGCGAGCCAGGTTTTTAATAAGTTTCTTTTATTTCATCCTCTGTCTATGCAGTATAGGGGTAGTTGTTTTTCTTTCAAAATCGATTATCTCGCCGGTACTGCGTCTCAGCCGCGAGATAGAAGAAGTACAGCGGGGCTCTCGGCACAATATTGCCCCGGCCGTCACCCACAATGAAATCGGCAATCTGATCTCCTTTACCAGGAATACAATTTCAAGTATTCAGTTGCGCTGCCAGACCATGTCGGCCTATTCACAAATTATGGAACTTCTCGTCGTTACCAAGACCTTAGACGAATTACTCCATCAGGCCTTGAAAATTATTCTTTCCCTGGATTGGTTTAATATAGAAGATAAGGGTGCCGTGTTTTTAACAAATCAGTCAGAACCTGAAATGCTGGTACTCAAAAGTTCCGTTAATTTTTCCGCCGAGATTCTGCAAAGCTGTGCCAGGGTTCCCTTTGGAACATGTATCTGCGGCAGAACAGCTGTCAGCCGCCGTCTGATTCATACCTGCTCGATTGATCAGCGCCATGACATTCAATACCCCGGCATGCTTGACCATGGCCACTATTGCGTCCCGCTCTTATCAAACGAAGAATTGTTAGGGGTAATGATCTTTTATCTCCCGGCCGGCAGAGCCGCTCATCCCGAGGAAGAGGAATTTTTAAAAGGTGTGGCCAATATCCTCTCAGAGAATATAACCAGAAAACGTCTTGAAGAACAGCAGGCCTTAATATCCACCGCCATTACCCAGGCCGCTGAAGGAGTGGTAATCACTGACACTAAGGGTAATATTCAATACGCCAACCCCTTCATGACAGAAATGACCGGCTACACTCCTGAAGAAATCATCTTTAAAAACCCACGTATATTTAAGAGCGGGAAAAATGATGAGCAGCTGTATCGCCGGCTGTGGCAGACTATTACCTCCGGAGAAAAATGGGAGGGAATGCTGATCAACAAAAAGAAAGATGGCAGTCTTTATGAAGAAAAAATGCTTATTACTCCG
>DRPV01000307.1 GCA_011330685.1 Desulfobacterales bacterium | reverse complement strand
CGGTAATCTACAGACACAAAACCGCCCTGACTGGTCAGGTGGTTGACAATAGCATCTTCAAGACGGGCTTCGGTGTGCTTCTTCATTGGCTGCGTCCTTGTGGGATTTCAATCCCGCGTACGTCGATCTTGCCGGTGGTGGCTGCGGTGATTAGGGCGGTGCGATATTCGGTGAGTTTTTCGATGAGTTGTTGTTTTTTGGCGATGAGCGTGTCGATTTTTTTTGTATTTTGATCGAGGAAGTCAACTATTTGCTTTTGAACGCCCAAGGGTGGCTCGATTGTTGGGATAGAACCAATACGATCTATATTCAGATTTAATTGAGTATTCAATACAGCTGTCATTAAAAGCCTTTGTTTCATTGCAACAAACATGTAATACAAAAATTGAAGATCAATATTTGATTCCGGAACAAATCCCACAATACTATCTGGGAAACATGCTTTAAAATTGATAATAGCCATATCTCCAATGTTTGCTGCAATAGTCATTACCAACGTTCCTGCAGGGAATTGTTTGCTGACTGACAATCCGAGATTATTCAGAGTTTGACTGTAGTTTGAAACATATTTGTTTGCACGAGCAATATCTCCCGTCTGAACAAATGGATATTTACCATCGTAGTAAGCCGGGTCATTTCTTGGTCTATGTGAAAACTGCCCCCTCAAGATTCGAGTGAGAAACTTGACAGGTTTTATCTCCCAATGCTCCGGGACTTCACTGAGCCAGGAGATGCCGGAGTCTTTCATTTTGGCGTTGGGGTTGAGGCCCTTGGTGACGGCGTGGGTGATCAGGGCGATGCGCTTTTCCTTGAGCTTTTCAATGAGCAGCTTCTTTTTGGCAATCAAGGCATCAATCTGCCCCGTCTTCCAGTCGAGGAAGTCGGCGATTTTTTGTTGTTCGGAAGGTGAGGGTACACAAACTTTGATATTTCCTACTGTATCAGTATTCAGATTTAACTGTGTCCCTAACTTACCAAGGCCAAGATACGGTTGTCCTGATTCAAATATGTAGTACAAAAGTTCTGGATCAATTTCTAATTGCGGAAAATATACAAAACCGTCATGAATACATGCCTTGATCTTTGTTATCATGGGTTTTCCAACAGAGCCTGCTATGCTCAAAAACAAAACTCCTGGTTCAAGGGGGACACTCAATTTTTTCCCGAGCTCAGAGAGCCGTTGAGTTGTTTTAACTAAATAGTGGTGGTTTCTTGTGACATCTGCTATCCGAACCCACGAATATTCTCCTTCCTCATCAAAATACTTTGGGTCTTCAATCGGCCGAGGAGAGGCACCACGCTGAACAGGAGTTAACCGTTTCACCGACAACACATCCCAACTCTCCGGCACATCCCCCAACCATTCAACCCCACTTGGTTTGTATTTTGGATAAGCTGGCAAGTTCATCACACACCCTCCGGCTTCGCCTTTTTCTCAATCTCCTCTAATGCCTTGATATCCTCTGCATCAGCGGCAATGGCTTCCGCCTTGCGGCGACTCTCATCAAAGGTGTCATAGCGGTTGTGGGCAATCTGTTTCATTTGCTCGGCGCTGATTTTTCCAGGACTTTTAAGGATGGGTTTGTCATTGAACTCCAAAAGCCGGTTCACATTCTGCCGCCAGAAATTCAGGGTAAGTTGCTTACGTTCTTTGACCCGCAGCTCGGCCTGCTCCAGAAAGATCACCACCAGGCGGTTGAGGGTGTCCACTTCATCCCTGGTCAGATAATTCTTGGCAATAATAACGTCCTGTTTCCGCACCCTTGATCCGCTCCAGTTGGTCAGCGCCATGTTGGGACTGTCGGGGTCGGCACGGTTGACAACGATTTCAGCGGCGGTCTTGCGGGTCACAGCATAGAGAAGCTTGTTCTGCACTTCGGCAAAAAAGAGCTGCGCCTCACGATCATCCGAGCGGTAATCTTCGCTCAGGGCAAAGAGATCTCGGACTTTCTGGTAAAACCGTTTTTCCGAAGCGCGAATTTCACGGATACGGGCCAGCAGTTCATCAAAATAATCCCATCCCCCGGGATTTTTCAGGCGTTCATCATCCATGACAAAGCCCTTGACCAGATACTCGCTGAGGTGAGCTGTTGCCCACTGCCGAAACTGGGTGCCCCGCATAGATCGAACGCGGTATCCAATCGCCATGATCATCGGTAGGCAATAGGATTTCAGCTTGCGCTTAACTTCTCTTGCCCCCTCCTTTCGAACTTGTAAGAATTCCTTACAAGTTGATTTTTTGTCGATCTCACCATCATCGTAAATCGTTTTAATCAACTGGGTTATCGCTTGTGGAGAAGTTGCGAAAAGCTGAGCAATCTCGGCCTGTGTCAGCCAGACCGTGCCGTCGATGGCCTTGAGTTGGACCTCGGTTTGCCCGTCAGCGGTTCTGTAAAGGATCAGCTCACTGCTCATGAGGTCACCTCGTGCAACATGGCCAGAATCTCTTCTTCCAGCCCTTTTATCTCTTTTTCAATCACCTCAAGGGGCCGTGGCGGTTCGTATTCGTAGAAATGACGGTTGAAGGGGATTTCATAGCCAACCTTGATCTTGCTGTGGTCAATCCAGGCATCGGGACGATAGGGCAGGACCTCGTCTTTGAGATAGGCTTCACAATGATCCTGTACCAAGCCCAGCAACTTGGTGACATCAATCTTGGAGGTCTTCTTTTTTCCCCGGTAATCGAGCGGCAGCGGCAGCGGAATATCTTTAGGGAACGGCACGTTCTCTGTGTCGCGCAAATCAGGGTCCGGCTCGGGTTGGCCTTTCTTGTCCAGGCAGATTTCGGCGTCAAGGTCTTTCTCGCCCAGACTGCCGGGCACGAGCAGGGCAGTTTTCAATTTGGCATCGAATTTGACGCCGGCCTTCTTAAAGGCCTTCTCCAGTTGCGCTGCGAAGACCCGGCGATCTTTGACGAGCGTTCCCTTGGAAAAGTTTTTTTTCATCGCCGTAAGCACGGCAAGTATGGATTTTTGAACAGCCCGGCCTTCTTCTGTTTCTTTGATGATCTGCTTCTTGTTTTTACGCTTTTTAGATATGGCCAGATTAACAAAATAGGAAGAGCGCTTGAAGCGGTCAATCCGTTCATCGGTAACCGCAAAATTCAACCGCAAAGGACGCTCAACCGTGATTTTGAGGTAGCCAAAGTCACGGTTATCGAAAATCTTGCTGACGAAAATACTTTTCGACTGGTCGCCGTTCAGGTCGATATTGCTTTGAATCTCCTGGCGTGTCATCCTGACATCGTGTTTGAAGTCACCATAGAGGGTTGTCAATACATCTATGTGATTAGGAGCGCCTTCGGTGCCGTCGCCGATGCGTTTGCGTTTGTTGCCCAGGCTCTTTTTCATCTTCCAGGCAAATCCGGTACCGTTGATGAGTTGCACCTTGCCCCGACGTTCGGGACGTTTGCGGTTGGTAACGATCCAGACATAGGTGTAGATGCCGGTGTTGTAGAAGAGCTGATCCGGCAGGCCGATGATGGCCTCAAGCATGTCGTTTTCAATAATCCAGCGGCGGATATTGCTTTCTCCCCCTCCGGCGTCACCGGTGAAAAGCGGCGACCCGTTAAAGACAATGGCAATACGGGAACCTTCGCCTTTTTTGTCCAGGGGCGGCTTCATTTTGGAGATCATGTGAAGCAAAAAGAGCAATGCTCCATCATTGATCCGCGGCAGGCCGGGGCCAAAACGCCCGGCAAAACCAAAATGTTCATGTTCGTTGGTAACGTGGCTTTTTTCCGGCTTCCACTCCACGCCAAAGGGGGGATTGGCCAGCATATAGTGAAACTTCTCATCCGGGTGGCCGTCGCCATCGACAAAGCCCTCTTTGGATTTTCCGGTGCCAAGCGTATTGCCGAAGGTCATATTTTTAACGTCTTCGCCCTTGATCATCAGATCTGATCCGCATATGGCGTAGGACTCGGGATTGTATTCCTGACCAAACAGTTCAAGGTTGGCGCTGGGATTAAGCCCTTTTTTTTTGTCCTTTATAAGTTTCTCAGACTCGGAAAGCATTCCGCCGGTACCACAGGCCGGGTCATAGACCTTGATAACCTTGCCTTCTCTGTACACCAGATCGTCATGGGTAAAGAGGATATTCACCATCAGCTTGATTACTTCACGGGGAGTGAAATGATCCCCGGCTTCTTCATTGGCCTGCTCATTGAACCTGCGTACCAGGTCTTCAAAGAGATAGCCCATGGCAATATTGGGAATACGGTCGGGATGAAGATCGACCGCGGCAATCTCCTTGATCACTTCAAAGAGGCGATTGGCTTCGTCGAGCTTTTCTATCTCCTCTTCAAACTTGAATTTCTCAATGATTCTTCGGGCGCGGGCGGAAAAGCCGGCCATGAAATTGGCCAGATTAGCTGCCAGCTTATCAGGGTCGCCAAGCAATTTCTGAAAGGTGAACTCGCTGGTATTGTGGAAAGGCAGGTTGAACTTACGGTTGATCATCTTTTCAATGGTCTCATCGTTGTACTTGCCGTCCGCCTTGAGCTTCCGATGCATGGCAATAACGTTGTCTTTCGTACCTTCCAACACACAATCCAGTCGGCGTAACACAGTCAGCGGAATCATCACTCGACGGTATTGCGGCGGACGATATGGCCCACGAAGAAGATTGGCGATATTCCAAATGACATCACCTCTGTCCTTAAACGCATTCAGATTGTCTGCCTTTGTCATATTTATCTTCCTTCTATCCCTGTTGTTTGCCTTTATCTATTTACTGCCCGCAGATAGTTCCAACTTTCTCTGCCTGATCATCCTGGCGCAGAAATTGTCAAACTGCGCCCGGGCCAGTTTGAACGGTGTGGTCTTGCCGTTTTCCCAGCGATTGATGGTGGCAAAGCTCACCCCAAGTTCATGGGCCAGCTCTTCCTGGCTGATTCCCAGTTGTTTGCGGACTTCCTTTACCAATTCCGGGAACGTTTTGGAACTTTCGGTCATTACAGTATCCTTTTGTCGTATCTTTACGCAGCCGTTTTCGCTCAACCTGGGCGATAGCGCAGGGCCGCGCTTTTTGCGGTTCTGCGCTATCATGAAAGACAAGAACATAATATAACAGGTGCCATGTCACGTGCAAGAAGAAATCTTCCTATATTCCGATAAATATCCGGCACTTCCGGCAAACAGCTCTCAACAAGCACTATACGGTGAAAATGTAACGAGAACACTTTTCCCCCGACACTTTCTCTGTCTCTCCGGTAGAGAAGCGACTGAAAGGAGACTTCGGGTATGGGATAGAGAACAGAAAAGCAGGAGGTTTAACCATGGGCATCAATGAACTTTTTGACGGAATCGCCAAGGTTGGCAAGCGGTTTACCGATGAGCTTACAGAGCAAAAGCTACAGGAAAAGATGTCTCGAACCGGACGAGGTTCGAAAGTGAGATCTGAAAAAACGGAGAAAAAAGACGTGAAAGATAAGGAAATTTACCGGGATTTCCAAAAACCGGGCGATGCATTGCGAAACTACGGGTCTTTACAGATGCCGTAACCCCTTGCTACAAAAAAAAACGAACCGCCCGACATGCCGTCTGCGGCAATCGAACAGGTTCGTCTTAAAAATCAAATGGTGGAGGCGCCGGGAGTTGAACCCGGGTCCGAAAATACTCCCCTGCAGACATCTACATACTTAGTCCCGCTTAGTTGCTTATCGTGCCGCCGTCTCTTCAGGACGAGAGGTCTTTGGCACTATCCTGCTTTAGTTTCGCCATTCGGTTACAGGCCCACCGAGAGGCTATTCCATGTAGTCGACGTTCATTCCCAACCCCATGGACAAAGGAAGGGAGGAACGGAAGCGGGCTTAAGCCGCTACAGCGTAATTATAGTCGTCAGCAACTATATTTAGTCCTTCATTCTTTAACGAGTGTGAAGAAACTCGGTATGCAGTCTGAGCTTACATATCCCCGTCGAGGCCGTTTCGCCCCCATGTCAAAGATCGATATTATGGTATCTGTTACCCTTGTTCAGCCGGGCTAACTCCCGGTTTGACTCTCGCTCCTTGATGGAGGCGCGTTTGTCGTACATCTTCTTGCCTCTGGCAAGTCCCAGGGCGAGTTTGGCCCGACCGTTAGCTTTAAAGTATATCTTTAAGGGGATTAAGGCAACCCCCTTTTCCTGCACCTTGCCGATTAATTTTTTTATCTCCCGTTTATTGAGCAGTAACTTGCGGGCCCGGATGGGTTCCGGCGGGGCCGCGGTGAAGTCATAGGGTGAGATATGGACGTTATGTAAAAACACCTCGCCATCCTTTATACGGGCGTAACCGTCTTTCAGATTGGCCCGCCCGGCCCGGAGCGATTTAACCTCCGGGCCGAGAAGAACGATGCCGGTTTCAATGGTGTCCTCGATAAAATAATCGTGGTAGGCCTTTTTGTTGGTGCAGACCACCTTGCCTGGAACTGTCTGTTTCTTTTTTTTCTTTGCCATATTGTTATAGGTTATTTCGCGGCCCCGGTTATTCTGACCGCCTCGGTATAGGTGCTGATGCCGCTTTCCACCTTGCGCCAGGCATCGGCAAACAGGGAGGTCATCCCCCCCTTAACGGCCTCGGCCCGAATGACATCTTCGGCGGCCGAGGCGCTGATGAGTTGTTGAATTTTTTCCGTCACCCGGCAGATCTCGAAGATTCCACAGCGTCCGAGATAGCCGGTACCCCGGCATTTTGGACAACCTTTCCCCTCTTGTAAGGTAATGATTTTATCCGTTGCCACCGGGAATCCCAGGGCCGCTAATTCCCGGCCGTCAACCTTGATCTCGGCGGCGCAATGGGGGCAGATCGTTCTGATCAGGCGTTGCGCCATAACCCCGAGAATGGTGGAGGCCGCCATAAATGGCTGGACGCCCAAATCTATTAAGCGGGGGATGGCGGCCACGGCATCATTGGTGTGCAGGGTGGAGAAGACCAGATGACCGGTGAGAGCGGCCTGCATGGCATAGCGGGCGGTCTCTATGTCGCGGATCTCGCCCACCATGATGATATCCGGATCCTGGCGCAGGATATTTTTGAGGATGGAGGCGAAGTTGATATCAGCGGAACCTTGTACGGCTATCTGGTTAAATTCCTCATGCACCATCTCAATGGGGTCTTCAATGGTGATGATGTTTTTCTCCGGGCTGGCGATATTCTTCAGGGTCGAATAGAGGGTAGTTGATTTGCCGCTGCCCGTGGGGCCGGTGATCAGAAAAATACCATGCGGGGCCTGAATCAGTTCTTTATATACCTCAAGATCTCGGGGCGAGAAACCGATATGGCTCAAATCCTGAAAGAGCACCGCTGGGTCTAAAATCCGCAGCACCGCCTTTTCGCCAAAGGCCACCGGCACAGTGGAGACCCTGATTTCCGCCTCTTCCCCGTGGTGATTTATCTTGATGCGGCCGTCCTGGGGGCGGCGCTTTTCGGCGATATTCAGCCGTGAGAGTGATTTTATCCGGGAGATGAGGGCCGAATGCACCACCTTGGGAAGTTTATAGATCGTATGGAGGATACCATCAATCCGCAGACGTATCTGGCAGCTGTCCCGCTTGGGCTCGATGTGGATGTCACTGGCATGCTGCTCAAAGGCGTAGTTGAACATATGATCCACCGCCGAGGTAATGTGCTGGTCGGAAGAGGCAATCTCAGCGGTGGACGAGATATTGACGTATTGCTCCAGATTACCGAGATCGACCCCGGGGCCTTGTAAATCATGTTCGGCAGCGGATATGGAGGACTGAAAGCCGTAAAACTCAGCCAGGATTTTAAGAATATCGGCCTTGGGGCTTAGATAGGGCTTGATTTTGACCTGGTTGGCCCGCTCAATATCGCTTAAGATGGCAATGTTTCCCGGGTCATAAAGGGCGACGGCTAAAATACCGTTTTTGACCTCAAAGGGCAGGATGAGATGCTTTATGGCAAAGGATTTGGGGATGGTCTTGGTGACGGTTTTTAAATCCAATTCCAGCGGATCAAGCTTTTTAAAGGGCAGGCCCTGGTCGTCAGCCACCTGGCGGATTATAAATTCGGCGGTTAATTCCCGGCCCGGCCGGCCGGGCAGCTCAAAGTGGAGCGAGTGGATAATGTCAATTATATCCGGAGTGTTATCGGGCATGCCGCCTTGCCGCTGCCGGGTAATGTCCTGGCGCCGCAGCCGCAGGACGTGGCGCTGCTGATTTTTTTTGATGTTGATCTGATTTCGCTGGCCCTCGTTTAAGAGGCGGCGTTTGATCAGCAGTTCAAAAATGTAGGATTCGTTATAGATTGATTTGGCCATGGTCGTTACCTTATTCTTAACATACCGGAAAATAAGTTTACAATATAATTTGCTCCGGCGTTTCAAAAATGCCGATTATGGATTATATATTGTCGAGATAGTCCATGGGTATTTTCTTTACTATCCGGGGACAGAATGATTTTCGCAAACAGCGCGAAAAAAAATTCTGTCCCCTCAGTCCCGGGTTTTTAATCGAACCTTACGACATTATTTAATTTATGGTTATGAGTCAGCTTAAAACTTTATTTGTCAAGGATATTAAGTCTGGAACGGTGGTTGACGATATCTTTATGGTCAAGGAGATGAGCCGGTATGAGACCAGAGCCGGTAAGCCTTATCTGCGACTTCTGCTTATGGATAACAGTGGTGAGGCACCGGCCATGGTCTGGGAGGGCGCCGACCGTCTGCAGGATATCTGCCGGGCGGGGCGGGTTTGCCGTTTCAGCGCCCTTGCGCAGTCCTATAAAGGGGCCTTGCAGCTAAAGGTCAGTGAGGCGCGGGAGGTGGACGAGGCGGATGTTGATATGGGTCTTTTCTTGCCCGCAAGCCGTTATAATGTTGAGGCCATGGCCGCCGAACTTGTGGAGCTGATTAACTCTGTTAAGGAGGCGCATTTTCACGCTCTGCTGATGGCCTTTGTCAACGATGGGGACTTCTGGTCTGATTTTAAAAAGGCACCGGCGGCCAAGGGGATGCATCACGCCTATATCGGCGGTCTCCTTGAGCATACCTTATGTGTCTGCCGGGCGGCTGACAAAATGGCCGGGCTCTATCCGGCCCTGAACCGGGATCTGCTCCTCACCGGTGCTGTGTTGCACGATGCCGGGAAGATTCGGGAGTTCTCCTTTGCCGTGCCGCCCTTTAATTACAGCGATGAAGGTCGGCTCCTCGGTCATATGACTATCTGTGTTAATATGTTAGCCGAAAAACTGACCGCCCTGCCTGATTTCCCGTCCCAGGAGGCCCTGCTCCTTAAACATCTGATTTTAAGCCATCACGGCCGTTATGATTACGGCTCTCCCGTTCTGCCCATGACCAGGGAGGCCTTTGCCCTGAATTTCGCAGATGACCTGGATGCCAAAATGAACTATCTTGACCGCTTAAGCTCCGGGGGCGAGGAGGAGGGCTATCAGTGGACGGATTATCAGCGCAATATGGAGCGTTTCCTGTACGTTGACGGCCGGGGCGGGAGTGAACAGGAGGCGGAAGATACACCGCCCGTTACGAGTTACGCCGCTCCCCGTGGCAGCAGGGTCGAGAGGCCGGTGAAGGATCAGGGCAGGGCTAAGAAGGTTAAGGCGGCGGTCAGTGACCGGCAGCCAACGTTATGGGGGTAGGGGTGTTAAAACCAGCCTTAGCGAACATCGTCGGCCAGGAACTGGCCCGCAAGATACTGTTTAAGGCCGCGAGCGGCGGTAAAATAAGCCAGGCCTATATGTTTAAAGGCCCGGCTGGTGTGGGTAAAAGAACCATGGCCCTGGCCTTTGCCGCTTTTATCAACTGCCGGGATAAAGGGCCTGATGCCTGCGGCCGCTGCCCGTCGTGTAAAAAATTTGCCTCTAATAATCATCCGGATTTTATGGAGATTGTCCCGGAGGGGGCGGCTGGTATCAAGATTGATCAGATTCGCGATTTAAAGAGTAAACTGGCTTTTCCGTCCTTTGAGGCCGCTCATCGGGTGATCCTGCTGGCCGATATTCAAAACACTATCCGGCGGCCGGAGGTGGCTAACAGCCTGTTAAAAACCCTGGAGGAGCCGCCGGCTGATACCATCTTTATCCTCACCGTCGATGAGGCGGCCGAGGTTCTGGCAACTATTGCCTCCCGCTGTCAGGTTGTGCCCTTTTATTCCCTGCCCCTTGAGTTTATCCGCCGGCGTCTCGAGGCTGAGGGGCTGGAGCCTACGGCCGCCGCCGCTCTATCTGCAATCAGCGGCGGCAGTCTGGGCCGGGCCATAGCCCCGGAAGGCCGCGAACTGCTGGCCTTGCGGCGGCAGGTGGTGGAGCTGCTCATTTACGATTTAAGCGGGCCGCTGCCGCTTCCGGAGCTCTTCCGCCTGGCGGAGACCTGTGCCGGTTTGAAGGATAAACTGGCTTATTTTTTTGAGCTTCTGGGCCTCTGGCTACGCGATCTGATGCTTTTTGCCATTCCCGGTCAGGAGCATCGGATGGTGAATATTGATTTAGTTCATTTGTATCAGGCCCGCAGGGAAGGGTGGCAATTAGCTGAACTTTCTGATAAACTACAGGCCTTATCTCTGGCCCGGAAACAATTGCGTTTTAATTGTGATCGGCGGCTGGTCTGCGAGGTATTGTTTCTTCGTCTGTCGGCCTTGCCGTGACTTATATAAAGTGAATAAACATGGGAAATATTGCCGAGACGGTTCATCCTCAGCACCAGGAACAGCCAGAAAATTCTCCGAAGCCCAACCAGAAAAGAAGAATATACCTTCTGCGTTTTCGGGCCGGTCAGCATCTATGGTCAGCCCTTTCCACGCTTGATGATCTTAAGCCCGAAGACGTGGTTATGGTGCAGTCGGAACATGGTCTGGAACCGGCCATTATCTCCAGAGGCGGTATGTATCTGTCCCCGGAAGACGAACGGGAGAGACCGGCGAACAATAAAATTGTTCGCCAGGCCCGCCGGGAGGAGATCGATAAGTTTAATAACCTGATAGAGAATGAAGCCGAGGCCTTTGCCATCTGCCGGAAACGGATAGAAAAGCTGGGGTTGAGGATGAAGCTCATCCGGGTGGAGCGTTTTTTTAACGGCAGTAATATTATCTTCTATTTTACTGCTGATAACCGGGTTGATTTCCGGGAGCTGGTAAAGGGGCTGGTGCAGGAGTTCCGAACCAGGGTCGAGATGCGGCAGATCGGGGTGCGGCACGAAACCAAGATGATCGGTGGAATCGGCTGCTGCGGCCGCGAGCTGTGCTGCTCATCTTTTATGAGCAAATTTGTACCGGTCTCCATCAAGATGGTTAAGGAGCAGGAACTGCCCCTTAATCCCATCAAAATTTCCGGGGTCTGCAACCGTCTCCTCTGCTGCCTGACCCATGAGTTCAGTACCTATAAGGTCTTAAAAAAGGGCCGGCCCAAGAACGGCAAGATTGTTGATTATCTTGGCCGTCAATGCCGGGTGAAGCCCTCTAATATCCTCCAGGAGATTGTTAAATTAAGTCCGCTTGATGCCGCGGATGAAATTATCAGTCTGCCTCGTGAGGAGTGGCATAATATTAAGGCCTTTAAGCCCGTGGTTAGAGGCAAGGCGGAGGCTAAGCCGGGAACTGACAAGGCCGGCGCCAAGACCAAATCACGCTCCAGACCGGAAAAAACCAGGAATAAGGCTGCCGGCAGCGCTTCCAAGAGTTCTAAACCGGGGGCTAAATCAGGTCCCAACCGGCCGCGAAAGGGTAAAAAAACAAGATCCGCTAAAGCAAAGAAAAAATGAACACCTATATAACCACTCCTATATTTTATGTGAACGCCCAACCTCATCTCGGCCATGCCTATACCGCCGTGGTGGCTGACACCTATCATCGTTTTAATCTTTTACGAGGGGCGCGGGCCCGCTTCCAGACCGGTACCGATGAGCATGGCGATAAAATTGCCGCGGCCGCCGCTGATAATAATATCAGCCCCCAGGCCTATGCCGATCGGATCAGCGCCATGTTTCGGGAATGCTGGCCGCTGTTAGAGGTGGAACCTGACAACTTTATCCGCACCACGGATTCGGCCCACAAGCGGGTGGTGAGCCGGGTTCT
>DRPV01000306.1 GCA_011330685.1 Desulfobacterales bacterium | reverse complement strand
GCTGCTTTGTTTGTTATGAAGGAATTGGTTAGTTTTATTGCCAGAGCTCTGGTCGATAAGCCCGAAGAGGTGCGGGTCGACGAGGTCGATGCTGACGGAACGATTCTTGAGGAGCTGCGGGTTGCCCAGGATGATCTCGGTAAGGTTATCGGTAAACAGGGGCGTACGGCAAGAGCCATCAGAACATTGCTCAGCGCTTCGGCCCGGAAAGTGGATAAACGAGCCCGCCTTGAGATTATTGAATAGCTTCTGCTCATCCACAATGGACAGCGGGAGAGCCTCATGATCATGCGTATTGAGTTGGGCAAGATAGTTAAGGCCCACGGCATAAAGGGTGAAGTTAAGGTATTGCCCTTCTCCGGAGTAGCGGAAGACCTGCTTGCCCTGGCCGAAATTGAGCTGCGTCATGGTGGTGAGAGGCGTGTTTTCAAGCTGGAGAGGGTTCGTCCCCAGGGCCGTCTGGCAATTATGCTGCTCACGGGGGTTGTAGATCGTAATATGGCTGAGGAGTTGGTTGGCAGTGAGGTTTGGGGTGATGAAGATTCACTGCCGGAGCTTGAGGCTGACGAGTTCTACTGGCATGAGATGGAGGGCTTAGAGGTTGAAACCACTGCCGGCCGGAGGCTGGGGCGGGTACAGTCCTTATTGGCCACCGGGGCTCATGATGTTCTGGTTATTACCGATGGCAGCAATGAGTATCTGGTACCGGCCATAAATGAAATTATGGTCAGCCTTGATAAGGAGGCCGGGGTGCTGGTCATTGATCCGCCGCCCGGCCTGCTGGAAATCAACCTTTCTTGATGCGTTTTGATATTCTGACTATATTCCCTGATCTGCTGGAATCTCCCCTTAACGAGGGGATTATCAGACGGGCCAGGGCGGCTGGTATTCTGGAGATTGAGAACCATAATATTCGGGATTTTGCTCTTGATAAACATGCCATGACCGATGATCGCCCCTTTGGCGGTGGTGAGGGCATGGTGATGAAGCCGGAACCCCTCGCCGCGGCCTTAGAGGCGGTGAACACTGAGCGTCCAGGCGGTCATGTGGTGTTTTTAAGTCCCCAGGGGCGGCCCTATAATCAGGCTTTGGCCGCTGAGTTGGCTGAATACGAACATCTGATTCTTGTTTGCGGCCGTTATGAGGGGATAGACGACCGCCTGACAGGTTATATTGACGAAGAGATATCCATAGGAGATTATGTCCTTACCGGTGGTGAGCTGCCGGCCATGGTACTCATTGACTCCATAAGCCGTTTGCTGCCAGGCGTGCTGGGATGTGAGAATTCCGCCAGCCGGGACTCCTTCAGCCGCGGGCTGCTTAAACATCCGCAGTTTACCCGGCCGCGGTTTTTTGCCGGTTGTCAGGTGCCCGAGGTCTTGATGTCCGGCGACCATCAGGCTATCAGCCGTTGGCGGCTGGCCCAGTCGGTTAAGCGGACAAGGGCGAGAAGGCCGGAGGTATTGGCCGGGGCGCGGTTTAGCGCCGAAGAGTTAAAGGATTTAAGGGCCGAGGGCGTTGATACCCGCGGCCTGCGGGCTGAGGCGGTCAAGGTTAAACTCGATGTGGCCTTGGTGCATTATCCGGTCTGTAATAAAAATAAAGAGATTATCGGTTCGGCAATAACCAATCTTGATCTCCATGATATTGCCAGGGCCTCAGCGACCTACGGGGTGGGAACCTATTATGTGGTTACCCCCTATGAAGACCAGCAGCGTCTCGCTAAGGAAATTATAGAACACTGGCGGCAGGGCTTTGGGGCCGTTTATAATCCTGATCGGGGTCAGGCCCTGGCCAAGGTGGTGGTGGTTGACAGTTTAGAGGGCCTTTTTAAGGAGGCCGGGAGACGCGGCGGGCGCTATCATGTCATGGCAACCACGGCCGCTTCCGGTGCGGCAACCATAGATTACAAGCAGGCCAGGCAGCGGGTGGCGGCTGGAGAACGGACGCTCTTGCTCTTTGGCACCGGCTGGGGGCTGGCGGCGGAGATTATGTCCCAGGTTGATGATGTCTTACCGCCCCTGGGCGGCAAGGGCTATAATCATCTCTCAGTACGTTCAGCCGTCTCCATTATCCTGGATCGTCTGCTGGCCGATGAAAGGTAAACGTTCCATGAACACCACCCTGCACACGTTCCAACTTTGCGATATACTGATGTAGTCGCAAGGTTGGAACGTGCACATGGCGGCGCCCCTGAAACGCTTACAGTTAGGGGGTATATGAAGTCGGGTGTGATTAATTGATCGCTTTCCCAGAAAGTAAGGGGGCGAATTTTGGTAACATACTTATATAAAACTTATCGTATCTATTCAGCTAAGGCACCGAATTGCCTTAAACTGTGAACAGTAACCGTTCAGATGTGCTCCAGGTTCGTTCGTTTTGGCCACCGAGTCTGTACACCCTGTACGTGAGGTGGCCAAAACGGACGAAGATGGGGTGCAGCTGAATGGTTACAACTTATCTATAATAATTAAAGGTGGTAAAGATGGCAAGAGTACTTGAGCAGATGGCAAGAGAGAATATGCGCTATGATATCCCGACGTTTCGTCCCGGAGATACCGTTAGTGTTCATTTAAGAATCATAGAGGGTGCCAAGGAAAGAATTCAGATATTCAAAGGCGTGGTAATTGCCCAACGCCGGGGTAAGATGGGGGCCTCTTTCACCGTTCGTAAGATGTCGCACGGGGTTGGTGTTGAAAAATCTTTCCCTTTTCATTCCCCCAAGATAGACAAGATAGAGGTTGACAATCTGGGGCGGGTGCGACGTTCCAAACTTTATTATCTTCGTGAGCTGCGCGGTAAGGCGGCCCGGATTAAAGACCGTAATATATAAGGCTATGAGGGGGGGGAAGGGCACGGCTGTTCAGCAGAGCTTATTCCCTCTCCCGCGGGAGACCGATCGTTTCTCCTTTGAGCGTGACTTAACCCACCGGGGCTTTCAGATGATTGCCGGTACTGATGAGGCCGGGCGCGGGCCTTTGGCCGGGCCCGTGGTTGCGGCCAGCGTCATTTTACCGGTTGACTGTGATTATCAGCAGTTTAATGACTCCAAGAAATTAACGGCTAAAGCGCGTAACCATCTCTATGATGTCCTGCGTGATATGGCCGTGTCCATTGGGGTCAGCATTATCCCCGAGACTGTTATTGACCGGATCAATATTCTGCAGGCCTCATTGCTGGCTATGAAGGAGTCCCTGGAGGCTCTGAGCGTGCCGCCTGATTTTGTTCTGGTTGATGGTAAGTTTTCGGTTCCGGCCGCTATCCCTCAACAAGCCCTCGTCAAGGGGGATTCCCGCAGCGCCTCCATCGCGGCTGCTTCCATTATTGCCAAGGTAACCAGAGATGAGATAATGGTTCAATATCATCGGCAATACCCCCAATATAATTTTTGTAAAAATAAGGGCTATCCCACCGCCGAGCATCGCCGGGTTCTGGCCGCCGAGGGGCCCTGTCCTCTGCACCGCAGGAGTTTTGCCGGGGTTAAGGGGTTTTTTGAATCAGGCCCTGATCCCAAGCCATGAGCGGCTATCGTCTTAGCCTGGGCCGTGAAGGTGAACGGCTGGCCGGACTGTATTTACAGAAATCAGGTTATCGCATAATAGAGCGTAATTTTCGTTTTCGGGGCGGCGAAATAGATATAATTGCCCGGCAGGGTGAGTACCTGGTCTTTGTTGAGGTCAAGACCCGTTCCACTTTGGCTTACGGGGTACCGGCGGCGGCAGTGGATGTTCGTAAACAGTGGCAGATTATTCAGACTGCCAGGTTTTATATGGCTAAACATCATATTAAGGAGGTGGCAATGCGTTTTGATGTGGTTGCCATTCTCTTGCCCAAGAGCGGCAAGACTTTAATCGAGTTAATTCCGCACGCCTTTACTGTCTGAATAGTTACGTTTATATTAAAAAAATGATGGAAGTCACCGGTTAGGGGTGTTGTCTCTGCCGTGACTTTCATGTTTCGTTGTGCCAGAGGGATCGGGCATGGATGTTACATGAGGTGTAACGTGCGAGATAAAAAGACGGGGCGGGCGATAGATATTGAAAGTGCCCCCTTAATCGGCATTACCATGGGCTGCCCGGTGGGGATCGGGCCGGAGGTGGCCCTTAAATATCTCTGGCAGGCTGCCGGTGAAGGCCCCGGAGCGGTGATAATCGGTGACCGTGAGGTGTTGGTCGCCACCGCCCGCCGCCTTGGGCTGCCCGTCGTAGTTTGCGCCTGGCAGCCCGGTCAACCCCTGCGGCCGGGTTCGATAAATGTCTATCAGACGGCGGATGCCGATGCCGTTCTGAATCCCCGGGAGCTGCGCTATGGATGTCCCAACCGGCAGACCGGCCTGGCCATGGTTAGCTATATCAAGGCGGCGGTTCGCCTCCTGCGTGCAGGCCATTTGTCCGCCATGGCCACCTGCCCCATTACCAAAGCCGCTCTCCACGAGGCCGGGTACGATTATCCAGGTCATACCGAGATGCTGGCCCATCTCTTTAAGGCGGAAGAATTTGCCATGATGATGGCCGGGAAGTCATTAAAGGTGACCCTGGCTACCATCCATCAAAGTCTGGCCTCGGTGGCCGCTGGTTTGACCACTGACGCAATCTGTGATTTGATTGATTTGAGCGCTCGTTCATTACGCCGTGATTTTGCCGTCCGGAACCCAAGGCTGGCAGTGGCGGCCCTGAACCCTCATGCCGGAGAAGGCGGTATGTTTGGTGATGAGGAAGAGCGGATAATTGCTCCGGCCATTGCCCGGGCTCAGGCCATGGGCTGGCAGGTAGAGGGGCCGTTTCCCCCTGACACTATATTTAATAAGGCCGCGGCCGGGGATTTTGATCTGGTGGTCTGCATGTATCACGATCAGGGCCTTATTCCCTTTAAACTCCTGCATTTTGCCGATGGAGTTAATGTTACCATCGGTATGCCCTATGTCCGCACCTCGGTGGATCACGGCACGGCTTATGATATAGCCGGTAAAGGGACGGCCAGTCCCGTCAGCCTCAAGGCGGCGGTGGAGATGGCGGCCATGATCGCCGAAAATCGGCGCAAATACGGGGCGGAGTGCTCTCTCTCTCTGTCCTCTTCTTCCGTCCGTCAGGGGCGTCTCATTGCCTTTGAGGGCATTGACGGCAGCGGTAAGTCAACCCAGATAGAATTATTGGCCGAGACCCTGCGGGGGGAAGGCTTTGAGGTTTTGCTGACCCGTGAGCCCACCGATTCGTCCCATGGCCGGCGGATAAGAGAACTTTACAGTCATCGGGAGGCTGTCAGCCATGAAGAGGAGCTGGAACTTTTTATTGCCGATCGGCGGCAGCATGTGGCGGAGGTGATAAATCCAGCCCTTGAGAGCGGCAAAATTGTCCTCACCGACCGCTATTTTCTTTCCACTGCCGCCTATCAGGGAGCTAACGGTTTAGATCCCGACGATATTCTGCGGCGCAATAATTTTGCCCCGTCTCCGGATCTGGCTCTGATTCTTGAGGTGCCGCCCAGCCTGTCAGTTGCCCGTATTCGCCAGGGGCGGGGTGAGACACCCAATGATTTTGAGCAGGAAGATTATCTGACTAAGGTGGCGGCGGTCTTTGCGGGGCTTACCGGTGATTATATCAGGCGTTTACCTGGAACCGGAGACCTTGACGCGGTGCGTCTCCGGATCTGGCAGGCGGTTAAGGAGATTTTGCCCCCTGCCCAGGGCCTGTAAAAAGAACAACATGGCCATCAATCATAGAAGGCGGAATGTGGAATGAAGAATTATATAGTTCTTATCTTTTGCGGTCTGCTGCTGCTTTCCTGTGCCCCGCATCACATGGTGGTGAGTAATCTTACCACTTATCACAAGGTGCGGGAGCCTGCCGATGAGGTAGATCATAACTGCTCATATTTTTATTTTCTCTGGGCTCGGAGCGCCGAATTAGACGGTCATGATGATGAGGCCCAGGCGGCCTATGAAAAGGCCATTGTCTGTGACCCAGATTCCGATTATCTCGTTCGTCGCCTCTCAGCTCTTCTGCTGCGTATGGGCAAGACAAAGCAGGCCGTGAGCTGGATGGCAAAACTGATTGCCGCGCAACCAAATAATGTGGGGCTGCGGGTCTTTCTGGCCGATCTCTACGCCTCCATGGGTGATTTGGCCAAGGCCGAGAAAATTTACCTTCAGGCCCTGGAGAAGGCCCCCGCCAACAGCGATATAATGCTCAAGCTGGGTAAGGTGTATCTGCGGCAAAAGGACTATCAAAAGGCCCGTAATGTCCTGGAACGGATGGTGCGGATTGTACCTGATTCATTTGCCGGTTATTATTATCTGGCCCGTCTTTACCGGCAGACGCATCTTTTTGCTAAGGCTAGGGCCGCCTATAAACGGGTTTTGGCGATAAACTGGTTACCGCCCCTGGCCTTAGAGGCGGCGGCCTTTTATGAGCAGTCTAATCATAAAACGGCTGCCATCGCACTCTATCGGAAGATATTGCGGCGGGCAAACGGCGTTAATAATGAGGCCCTGGGGCGCCTGGTTGGTATATATATCGGAGAGAAGAAATTTAAAGAGGCCTTAAAGATACTTAAAGAGGAGCGGGATCTGGCCGCTGACCCTGATAATATTGATTTTACCATGGGCCGGGTCTATCTGCGGGCCGAGAACTACCCGGCGGCAATCAGGCTTTTCAAGGCCATGTTGAAGAGGGATAAAAACTTTGATAACGCCCGTTTTCTCCTGGCCCTGGCCTATTATGAAAATGGCGATATTACGGCCGCCAAAAAGCTACTGCTGACGGTGGGTACCGACGCCGACAGCTACAGCGAGTCGGTCTTCATGCTGGTCAAGATTTACGCCGATGAAAAGGACTATAAGGCGGCTATTAATCTGCTGAAGGGGGTTATCCGTTGTAAGCGGGATCAGGAAAATTTTTATTTTACTCTGGCCGTGCTCTACGAGGAGGCGGGGCAGACGGCCAAGGCGGGTGAGACCTTCAAGGAGGCTGTGCGGGTCTTCCCTGATTCGGCGGCGGCTCGGCGCAAATACGCCCTGTTTCTGGATCGCGGCGGCCATGAGGACGCTGCTCTGCGGCAGATGTTGAGTTCTCTCAGCCTGGATGCGAACAATGTGCTGGCCTTGAATTATGTGGGCTATACCTGGGCCGACCGGGGAATTCATCTGCGTAAGGCCCTGGATTATATCAAAAAGGCGCTGGCGGCCCGTCCTGATGATGGTTATATCCGTGACAGTCTGGGCTGGGTGTATTTTAAGCTTGGTGAGAATGAAAAGGCGAGGGTGGAGTTGAAGAAGGCCTTGACCGAGCAGGGCGATGATCCCACCATTCATGAACATCTTGGTGATGTCCTGCGGGCCATGGGATTAAATAATGAGGCCCGCGAAAATTACTATAAGTCTCTGAAGGCGGCCAGGACGTTAAAGGATAAGGGGCGTTTGCGGGCTAAGATTAAGGAACTTAAACGTCCATGAATGTGGCTGACCATCCCCGGTTCGTAACAACTATTCTGTCGGCTCTGAAGAATATCGGTCTTCTGTGCTGTCTGGGCGCTGTCCTCACCCTCGGTGCCTGCGCTGCCCTGCCGCGTGGGCCGCTGGTCAGGGGGCGGCAGGCCGATGATGTCCGAACCGCCTTTCGTAATCAGCGGCAAAACTGTCCGGCCGGGATTGACGCCGAGGTCAGTCTCAATATTCCGGCTCTGAATCTACCTGATATTGATGGCTATCTCCTGATCTATGCCCCTAACTATCTGCGTTTTGACGGTCTCACTCCTCTCGGGCTTACGGCAAATATACTGACTACCAACGGCCGGCGTTATGATTATATTGTGGTGCAGAGCCAATTGGCCTATGACGGCACCATCACGGGGCAGAAATATATCCCCCCCGCTCTGGCTGGTGAGGCGGCCTGCTGGCTCCTGGGCCGACCGCCTGTGAGCCGTCAGCTGACCGTTGAGAAGGCGGCAGACGGTAATTATTGGCTGGGGTCGGCGCTGGAGGGCAGGGTGCGGAGCAAAATTTTGTTTTCCCCCGCCCTTGGGCAGGTGCAGCGCTATGTCGCCATAGCTCCCGGCTATAAAACCCTTGATGTTCATTATAATTACCAATCCCGCGGCGTTGGCCGTCAGAATCCATGTCAGCTGCCGGTAGAGGTCAGGATGCGGCTGGGCGGGCGGCAGATTTTTAATCTCAAGATTAAAAACCCGTTAGCCGTAAAAAAGTTGCGGAAGGGCCGCTTTAAAATCAAGATTCCCAATAATTACAAAAGGATCAATCTGCATTGAATATTGAAGAAATACTCCCCCTTGTCAAGCGTCCCAGTCGTTATCTTGGCAATGAGCATAACGTGATCAATAAAGACTGGCAGGGGGCGCGTCTGCGGGTCGCCCTGGCCTTCCCCGATCTCTATGAAATAGGCATGAGCCATCAGGGCCTGAAGATCATTTATAATATCCTGAATCAGGAGGACGATTTTTTAGCGGAACGGGTCTATGCCCCTGATCTTGACATGGAACGTCTACTGCGGGAGCGCGGCCTGCCCCTCTTCAGCTTAGAGAGTAAACGGCCCCTGGCCGATTTTGACATGCTGGGCATAACCTTGCCCTACGAATTATGTTACACCAATATTTTGACCATTCTCGACCTGGCCGCTATTCCTTTCTACAGCCGGGAGCGTGATGATTCTCAGCCGCTGGTTATCGGCGGCGGGCCCTGCGCCTTTCACCCCGAGCCGGTGGCTGATTTTTTTGATGCCATTCTGCTTGGTGACGGCGAGGAGGCGGTACTGAGCATGGCCCGTTGTATTGCCGCGGGCCGGGAACAGGGCAAGGGACGGGCGGCAATCCTGGACTCTTTGAGCCAAATTGAGGGGGTCTATGTACCCTCTTATTTTGAGCCTCAATATGACTCTGAAGGCCATTTAACCGAAATTAGGCCCTTAAAGGGGCGTCCGGCCCGAGTGCGGCGGGCGGTGGTGGCCGATTTAGGCGATCAGCCTGCCATTGACCGGCCATTGGTGCCTCTGGCCCGTATTGTTCATGACCGGCTGGGGCTTGAGTTGGCCCGCGGCTGTACCAGGGGTTGTCGTTTCTGTCAGGCCGGGGTGATTTATCGGCCGGTGCGGGAGTTATCCCAGGAACGGATTATGGAACTGGCCCTGGAGGGCATAAAGAACGGCGGATTTGATGAATTGGCCCTTCTCTCTTTAAGTACGGGTGATTATTCCTGCCTGGCCCCGCTCCTCGTGCGTCTGATGGATGAGTTTGCCTCCCGTCATGTCTCGGTCTCCATGCCCTCCATGCGGGTGGGAACCCTGACCCCGGAGATTATGGAACAGGTCAAAAGGGTGCGGAAAACCGGTTTTACCATTGCCCCGGAGGCCGGAACCGACCGCCTGCGCCGGGTAATTAACAAGGGAATTACCGAGGAAGATCTACTGGATACCGTGAAAACCGCCTTTGAGCTGGGCTGGAAGTTGATTAAATTCTATTTCATGTTTGGTCTGCCCATGGAGACCGAGGAGGACATAGATGCTATTCCGGCTCTAACTGCCAGGGCTCTGCGGGCGGCGGGCGGCGGGGGCCGGACGATAAACGTCAGTATCGGTACCTTTGTTCCCAAACCTCATACGGCCTTTCAATGGGAGCCGCAATTGGCCGCGG